>CAZCUL010000670.1:0-2947 GCA_964501475.1 uncultured Verrucomicrobiota bacterium
GCAGATCGGCGATCAGGAAGTCCTGGCCGAGATAGACGGAAAACTCTTTGATCTGGCCGCCGAAACGCTCTTTCAGGCTGTCAACGAGGGGTCCGGCCCAGGGAGTGACCGCCATGACGGGGTCAGCTTTCTTGGGTGGCGGCGGTGGCGGCGCCTTGGGGGCAGCGCCTTCGCCCGCGGGCGGGGTTTCTCCCCCTGGTTTGGTCTCGTCGGCCATAGACGGAACGGATTGCTCGGCTCCGCAGGGTACACAGATGGCCGGATGCACAGATGCCCCATACGGCCCGAAGCGGAGAGTATAAGAGGTATCACAGTCCGAAAGAGGGTGTCAAGAAAACGGGTGGTGGGTCGGTTATTGCACTCGAATGCCCTCCGACAAATGCAGGTAGCCTTCGCGGTGGGCAGCTAGGTTCCCGCGATAGGCGAAGGGCACTTTGCCACTGCCCATAGTTTCGCGGAGTACTTCGGTCTCGGCCTCGCTTAGCGGCTGCTCCGGATGGCGCAGGTCACCGCCGATGACGAGAGAGAAGAGCACAGTGTTTTCCACCAGCTCTTCCTTGAACTGGTGCAGCGCCGCCAGCGCCACAAGCAGGTCTTCGGGAATTCGCCTGTCCTTCGAATCGCTGGCAGCCGGTGACACTTGGGGAGTGGCTTTCCCTTGAAAGCGACGAACGATCTGCTGCCATACGGTTGAATTTTCTTCTTGCGGGCGCTGGCGCATGGCAAAGTAGCGGACACGATTGAGGAACCGCTTCAGCTCCCGCGGAGTCGGCGCGGCTCGATGAATGACAGGATGCCAGGCGGCAAGTGCGTCTCGAAAATCTGTCGAGTCCTTAACAATCAGCTCGGGCCGTTGTGAGAGTGCCCACCAGCCAGCTAGCATGAACACACCGAGAATGGGCAGGGCGATCAGTACCCAGGGTCTGTTTGTGGCGGTTTCGGCGGGGCGGAAGATGACCGAGCGGGTCCCTTCAGTAGGGCCCGTCCCCGAATTTAATGGCGCATCGTCGTCCGGTTGGGGTTGAATGGGGCTGGGCGAATCTCCTTTCGCTTGCGGTGGTCCTACAATGACGCTTTCCTGCATCCCCGATGCCGGCGGCTGCATGAACCAATGCACAAAGAAGTAGGGACCCACGAGGAAACCAGCCAACAACACCGCCGGGATGAAGGCTTTCATTTGCACGAGAGTCTCAATGCCACGCCGCCAAGTTGGAACGTCCGCCATCGTTTGTTCCTTGGCGGCTCCTCCTGTCAGCAACCTTTGCGCCTGCGCGAGCGAGGGCTTGGGTACCGGAATTTCGATGTTGATCAGCTTGCGCAGGTACTGCCGGGCGTACTCGATTCTCCGTCGCTTCGCTTTTTGCTCCAAGTTCGCGTTTTCCGCCAGGTTCGCGTTTTCCGGCTGCTCGACCGCCATCTCTTCGATTTCTTCCGCGATTTTCTCGAACGCCAGCCCCACGCAGGCTTCCACTTGTTCCTTGGCCAGGCCCATTACCACGAAACAATCGCCCGACGATACCAGGAAATTAACGCCTTCGAGCACTTCCAGCACGTTTTCGGGGCGGCAGCGATCGAGATCGTCGATGAAGATCACCATGCGCCGCGGCCCTAGAGCCCGATTGACGTCTCGGAACTCCTTGGAGAATTTCTGACGCAGACCGGGACGGGCTTCCAGCGCGCTCTTGCCAGGTTGGGACGGCGTGACCAGCAGCCTGGCCGGGTTGACGCCGAACGCTTTGAGACCGCTCCCGATCATGCCTAAAAGGGTGAGGAAACTGATCAAGAAAGTTACCGCCGGCGCAATGCGGTCTAGCTGAAGATCATCGAATGACGTCGCTGCGCTGGTCCACAGGTCTTCGGCCGTGTTAGGAGCCTGGCGAAGCTTCTCGAACACATCCGTGTCGCCGGAAGTGAGCCATCCCACGGAAGCGGACAGGATGCACAGAACCAGCGCCAAAGGAACCGCTTCCCGCCAACCTCGGATCGTGATAATCTTTGCCCGGAAAAGCCATCCGTCGGGCCTCGACCAGGAGGGCACCGCCTCGGAGCGAATGCTTTGGAGTAGCGAGGGAAGCAGTTGCTCCTCGTTTTGGTGGTGCCAGGCGTTAAACCAGACGGGCCGGAACCCGTATCTCTGCAAGTCGGCCCGCAGCAGATTCATCAGCGAGCTTTTGCCCGAGCCCCAGGCGCCGGTGATCGCGAGTGTCAGCGGAGGCTGGGTGTTTTCATTCCGCAGAAAGCGCGAGAGGCCGAGCGCAACGTCTTGCAGTTCAAACGCGTCCGGATCTCCCGCTTCGAGGGGCCGGTCGGAAACCAGGCGATCGGCCACGGATGGTGATTCTCGTTCTTGAGGAGAACCTTACGAAGGGAAAGCCGTATCAAGAGGGCAACCGGAAGCCACGGGAGGTAGTACCAGGGCGCCGGCCAGCGCTCGTAGGGGGCGCGGGGGTCTTGCCAGCTCACTCCTCCGTCCACAGTGGCCACAATCGTGCCACCGTTTCCCACGGCCCAGCCCCGCGCGTCATCCTCGAAATGCACCGAGCCGAGGTGCGCCGTCGTCCCGCTGGCCTGCGGCTGCCAGCTCGCTCCCCCGTCCGCCGTGGCGACAATCGTGCCTCCGAACCCCACGGCCCAGCCCCGCGCGGCATCCTCAAAATACACCGAGACGAGGTACTCCCTCGACCCGCTGGTCTGTGGCTGCCAGCTCGCTCCCCCGTCCGCCGTGGCCACAATCGTGCCCCTCATTCCCACGGCCCAGCCGCGAGCGGCATCCACGAAATGCACCGACCACAGATTCTCCGCCGTCCCGCTGGTCTGCGGCTGCCAGCTCGCTCCCCCGTCCTTCGTGGCCACAATCGTGCCACTTTCTCCCACAGCCCAGCCTCGCGTGGCATCCACAAAATGCACCGACAAGAGGTCCTCCGTCGTCCCACTGGCCCGCGGCTGC
>CAZCUL010000671.1:0-12915 GCA_964501475.1 uncultured Verrucomicrobiota bacterium
GAGAAGACGCTGCTCGGCTTTCAGGAAATCAGCACTGGCTACGGTTATGCCAGCGGACAGGCTGCTCTGGCGCATTTTGGGTTGGGCGCGGAAAAGAGCGTGCAGGTGCAGGTGCTGTTTCCGGACGGCCGGCGAGTGGCGCAGTCCAATGTCGCCGCCAATCGCCGCGTCACCGTTTCTGAACCTCCGGGTGAGTGACCGATTGTCATTCATGGCCCCCCCTCGGAGTCGTCCCCATGCGGAACGGCCTTGTCCGGCTTGTGGCTCAGTGGGAGCCTTCCGGCAAAGATGTGAGCGGGGAACAGTTCGACAAAGGGGACATTCAGGCTTTGATCGATGAACGGGCCGAGGGAATCCTCCGGGTAGGTCTGCAAAGAGCTCCGGAGACTGGCGCTCCAACTGGGAAGCGTGGCTTGCGAAAAGACTCGGTTCATCCCCGGCGATTATTTTAGAATCTGCTGGGCGGATGAGTGGCTCGGAAAGAAGCTCGGTCAAAATGCGAATGTCAGATCTCGAATGGCGGAGTGCTTCGGGCTGATCGAGCGGGCATATCTGCACTCCCGTTCATCGAGAGACATTCCCACGGGCTTGTTTCTGCCGTTCGATCCCCCAGCCAGCCGGCAGCCCGGGAAGCGCCGGCCTCACATTCGATCTCCCCGAAACCGGTTCAGACGCGACGGATGAAATGTCGCGTACGCGACATTTCATCCTCGCACCGCAAAGCGGTGCCAGAAGGTAGCCGGAGGTCGCAGCGTAGCGGAGACCTCCGGAAAGCGTTGGCAAAAAAGCATGCACCCCAGCGGGGTGCCAGAGGATGTGCCGAAAGCGGGCGCCAGAGTTTTCTCGCCGGCGTCAACGTTGCGTGGCCGCAGTGCCCATTTCCACCGCAGGCTTTGTCGGAAGCTCTCTGGCACCCCCCATTGGGGTGCGACTCGTTTCCCCACAGACCGGGAGGTCTCCGCATTGCTTCGACCTCCGGCTACCCTTCGGGTTGGAACGGTAGCGCAAGACCCTCCTCGGCGAGCGGCATTTTCAGTGTCCTCCTTTCCCCCGGGCCCGACGGTCAACAAGTGTCCAAACTCCAGGGGTAAACTGTCGCGTTCGCGACAGTTCATCCGTGAGGCTCGCGCGGCATCCTTGCCGTCGGGCTCGGAGTTTGGGGTGGGCGTCAACTGGCCTGCGTCTGTGCGCCTGTTTTTTTTCTTCATGCCGATTTGCGGGTGGGCCATGCTCGGGTGCGTGGAACTGGTCATTACCGACGAGATCCGCCAGTTGATCCGCCGAGCGCTGGAGGAGGACATTGGTTCTGGAGACGCCACAACATTGGCGGTGGTTCCTCCGGAGCTGCCAGTGCAGGCGCGGATGGTTGCCCGCGAACGATTGGTGGTCGCAGGTCTGGCCCTGTCCGAGGCGGTTTTCCGCGAGGTCTCGATCGAGATCGAAGTTCGGCGTTTGGCAGAGGATGGGCGCGTGGCGGAGCCGGGTTCGGGACTGATCGAGATACGCGGCCCGGCGCGTCCCATTCTCTCGGCGGAACGGCTGGCGCTGAACTTTCTTCAACGCCTTTCCGGGATTGCTACGTTGACCGCCGAGTTTGTGCGAGAGGTCAAAGGAACTCACGCCAGGATTCTCGATACGCGCAAGACCACGCCAGGGCTGAGGTGCCTGGAAAAGTACGCGGTCCGTTGCGGCGGCGGGAAGAATCATCGCACCGGCCTCTTTGATATGATTCTCATCAAGGACAATCATCTGGCGGCATTGCGGGAGGCGGGGCCCAATCCGATTGCTGCCGCAGTCGCCCGCGCCCGAGCGGAATACCCCGGGCTGGAGGTGGAAGTGGAAGCGGACAATCTGCTGCAAGTGCAGCAGGCGCTGGAAGCGGGGGCTGACATTGTGTTGTTGGACAACATGAGCACGGACCAGCTCCGGGCGGCGGCCAAACTGGCGCGGGGCCGGGCCAGGACCGAGGCCAGCGGGGGCGTGACGCTCGAAAACGTGCGCGCGATTGCGGAGACGGGAGTTGATTTGATTTCCGTGGGAGCCTTGACCCACTCCGCACGGGCGGTGGATATCGGTCTGGATTTTTTCCAGCCATTGTCATGACGATCGATGCCAGGATTTTGGGCGCCTTGCGCGGAGCAGAGGAGGGCTCGGTGTCCGGCGCGGACCTTTCGCAGGAGCTTGGCATCAGCCGGGCGGCGGTCTGGGCGCGGATTGAAGAATTGCGGCGGCTCGGATACGAGATCGAGGCAAGCCCGCATCATGGTTACCGGCTGCTGAATGTTCCGGACGTATTACACGCGGATTACCTGCTCTGCCTGCTGAGTGGAAACCGGGTGATCGGCCGCGATATCCGTGTGTTTAAAGAAACGACTTCCACGAACGACCTGGTCGAAAAACTGGCTCGGGACGGCGTGCCGGAAGGGGTGGCGGTGTTTGCGGAATCCCAGACGAAGGGCCGGGGACGGATGGGGCGGAGATGGATTTCGCCGGCGGGAAAGGGGCTTTGGTTTTCCGTTCTGCTTCGGCCGCCGTTGCGTCCGCAGGCGGCCACGCAACTGACCATTATGGCTGCTACCGCCTTGGTCCGCGCCGTCCTCGATCAAACGGGGTTGGACCCCCGCATCAAGTGGCCCAATGATATGCTGGTCAACGGGAAGAAGGTCGCCGGCGTGCTGACCGAACTCCACGCCGAGCTCGACCATATCAAATATGTCATTCTGGGGATTGGTGTGGATGTGAACCTGGCTTTTGGAGAATTCCCGCCCGAACTGCGGAAAGTGGCGACCTCATTGAAGGCGGAGGCTGGCCGCGCCGTCTCGCGCAGTCAACTGGCCGCGGCCATTTTGCGGGAATTGGACCGCGACTATGCGCGGCTGGTTGAGCATCGCTTCTCCGAAGTGGCGGACGAATGGGAGGATCGTTGCACGACGGTGGGCGCGCAGGTGCAGATTCGCGTGGGCGACCGGGTCGTTTCCGGTTTGGCCGAATCGCTGGACGACGACGGCGCTTTGTTGCTTCGGACCGAGCATGGCCATTTGGAACGCATCATTGGCGGCGACGTGACGGTGGAAAGGGCCCCGAGCGGATATTGAGATGATTCTGCTTTCCGACATTGGCAACACTCACGTGCATCTCGGTCTGGCGAACGCCGGAAGGATTTGCAAAAAAGGCGATATCTCGACACGGGAGTTACTGGCCGGCGGGCTGCCGCAAGCCATTAAAAGATTCGTTGGGACCGCCCGGCTCGAAGGCGGGGCGGTCTGCAGCGTGGTGCCGGCCGCGACACCGGTCTGGCGCCGTGCCGTCAAGCAGTTGTTTGGTTTGCCGGCATGGGAACTTTCCCACAAGTCCGCGCGCGGCATTGGAATCGATTATCCGAAACCGGAGACGATTGGCCCGGACCGTCTGGCCAATGCCATTGCCGTCAAAGCGCGCTATGGCGCGCCCTCGGTGGTGGTGGACTTTGGGACGGCCGTTACCTTCGATGTGGTGGACCGGGCCGGCAATTACGCCGGAGGGATCATTGCGCCCGGCCTGGCCGCGATGACGGATTATCTGCACGAGCGGACGGCGTTGCTGCCGCGAATCCGGGTCCGGGAAACGCGGGCCGTAATTGGAAAGAGCACGGAAGAGGCAATGCTCGTCGGCGCAGTGCACGGGTATCGGGGAATGATTCGCGAGCTTCTGAGGCAATTGAGGGAGGTTTTGAAAGCACAAAAGCTTCCAGTGGTGGCCACCGGAGGTTATGCCCGGCTGATTGCGACGAGATTGCCGGAGATCACTGCCGTGGATGAAACGTTGACGCTCGATGGATTGCGGTTGTTCGCTCTGGCGGTGGAACCGTCCTGGACCGGACCCGCAAGATCGTCGAAACGTCCGCGCGCCAATCGCGCTGCTGCCCGGTCGCGGCGGGGAGCTCTCCCTTCTTGAGCGGCCGAGCCACTGCACCTTGACCGGGGTTGACCGCGCGAATTTGCTTTTTTCGTCGGGCGATTTGCTCTTTTCTCTTCCCGCCCATGAATCGGATCGCGGAACGGTTTGCCCGCTTGCGTGAACAGCGCAGGAAGGGATTTATCGTCTATATCGGGGCGGGCGATCCTGATCTCGAATCGACGCGGAGGCTGGCGCTGGCTTTCGACAGGCTGGGTGTGGATGTGCTGGAATTGGGGGTGCCTTTCAGCGACCCGCTCGCGGACGGGATCGTGAATCAACTGGCAGCACAGCGCGGCCTCGAGTCGGGCACAACTCCGCCCAAGGTGCTGGAAACCGTTGCCGCCATTCGGCGGCATTCGCAAATCCCCATCGTCCTCTACATCTATTGCAATCTGGCGCACCGTTATGGCTTGCCGAAGTTCATCCGGGACGCCGCCAAGGCCGGCGTGGATGGATTGTTGATGCTGGATTTGCCCCCCGAAGAATCGGTCAACTACTAAGACCTCATGCGCGAGGCCGGTTTGGCTGTCATTTACCTGGTGGCCCCAACCACTCCCGAGAAACGAATCAAGTTAATCGTGACGCGCGCCAGCGGGTTTGTCTATTACGTGTCCAGGGAAGGTGTCACGGGAATGCAGAAAAAGGTTGCGGATACCATCGCGGACATGGTGGGGAAAATTCGGGAGCACACCGATTTGCCCGTGGCGGTGGGTTTTGGCATTTCGAATCCGGAACAGGTCAAGCTGGTGGCGGCGCAGGCGGACGCGGTCGTGGTGGGTAGCGCGGTGGTGAATCAGGTCGCGGAGCACGGGAAGTCGGCGGAGCTGGTTTCGCGGGTGGAAGCGTTTGTGCGGCCTTTGGTGGAGGCGGCACGGGAAGTGAAGGCTGGGGAGGAAGGCCTTAAAGAGTTGAAAGGTTGAAACGGGAAAGCAGTCGAGAGGCTTGAATGGTTAAAAGCATGAAAGAGAAAAGCGAAGCCAAAGAGCGTTACGCGATTATTATGGCGGGTGGACGCGGCGAGCGGTTCTGGCCGGTGAGCCGCGCCCGGACACCCAAGCAGTTGATCACGTTGCTGGGTAAGCGTTCCTTCCTGCAACAGGCGGTGGACCGAATTCTTCCCGTCGTTCCCGCAAAAAACATTTTCGTCATTACCAACGAAGCGCAGGCGCCGGAGGTGCGCCGGCAATTGCCGAAGCTGCCGAAGCAAAACGTCGTGGCCGAGCCGTGCGGGCGCGATACCTGTGCTGCCGTGGCGCTGGGCGCGGCGTTGGTGGGAGAGCGTTCGACCAGAGGAGTGATGGCGGTGCTGCCAGCCGATCACGTCATTCCTGAGGAAAAGCGGTTTCAGCAGGTCCTGAGGGACGCATTCGATCTGGCAGCGCGCGGTCAGGTGATTGTGACCATCGGAATCAAGCCGACCGAGCCGGCGACCGGCTATGGCTACATTCGTGTGGGCGAGTCGTTGCCGCCGCCGCAGGGGGTGAAGCGGTATAAGACCACTTTCTCGAGGGCGGCCGAGTTCAAGGAGAAGCCGCGCTTCGAACAGGCCATCGAGTACGTGAACAGCGGCGCGTATCGCTGGAACGCGGGAATGTTCATCTGGTCGTTTGTCACGATCACGCAGGGGCTGGAGAAGCATCAGCCCGAAATGGCCGAAGCCTGCCAACGCTGGTTCAAAGCCGCGGGCACGCCGGCAAAACTGGCGCGGGTCCTGGCCAGGGATTATCCAGGCCTTCGAAAAGTCTCGATCGACTACGCGTTGATGGAACATGCCCAGAACGTGGTGGTGGCCGATGGGGCTTTCGAGTGGGACGATCTCGGTTCCTGGACGGCCCTGGCGCGGCATCTCAAGCCCGACCCGGAGGGGAACTGCGCGATGGCGGATTTCGTTCACGTGGACGCGGCGCGCAATATTGTTTACGACGCGCGCACGAAGAACCGCACACCGATTGCGGTGGTGGGGCTGCGCGATTCCATTATTGTGCAGGCGGACGATGCCGTGCTGGTGGCTCACAAAAGCCAGGCTCAAAAGGTCAAGGAACTGGTGGCCAGGCTGGCGGAAAAGAAGGAATACAGGAAGCTGGTGTAGGAGCAGGCCGGACGGTGCGCGGGCTTTCCAAGTGGTCATGAGAACGTCATCGTATTTATGCTCATGACCACTAAAGATCGACCGGGCGCTTGAAGATTTTCGGACTCGATGAAGGACGCTTCATTTCGATTTGCGATCGTGGGTGCGGGCAATATCAGCCGGACCTATGCGAAAGCGATTGCCAATTTGAGCGGCGTTGAAGTCGCAGCCGTCGTTTCGCGCACCGGGCGCAAACCGGAGCATGTGGCCCGGGAGGTTCCGATCTTCCCTGGGCTGGCCGCCATCGATGTTCCCTTTGACGCGGTCATTCTTTGCACCCCGAACGGGACGCATCACGAGTTCGCAATCGAGGCCGCCAGACTGGGCAAGGATGTTTTGACGGAGAAGGTGCTGGATATTTCGATTGCGAACATGGACGCGATGATGGGGGCGTGCGAAAGGGCGGGAGTGAAACTGGCCGTGACTTATCAGCGAAGAATGAGCCCGGACAATCAGGTCATGAAGGAGACGCTGGATGCAGGACGTTTGGGGAAGGTATTTGCCGCGGAAATGCGGGTGAAGTTTTATCGCGACATAAGCTATTACAATTCCGGCGAGTATCGCGGTGGATACGCCCTGGACGGGGGCGGCCCTTTCATGCAGCAGGCCGCGCACAACGTGGATATTTTCTGCTGGTTCTTCGGCAGGCCCGAGCGCGTGGTCAGCATGCTCGGCACATTCGTTCATCCGATCGAGGTGGAGGACCACGGCGTGGCCTTGCTTCGGTATGCGCGCGGGATGATCGGAGCCATCACGGCCTCGAGCGCAGCCCGGCCGGGCTTTCCGCCGGTGCTGGAGATTCACAGCGAGAAGGGGACTGTGGTGATGCAAAATGATGAGATTACTTCGTGGCAGATCGAGGGCGAACCCAATCCTTCCAGGGCGGGCCGGTTCAAAGTTCATTCCGGCTCGGCCAGCGCCGCGGTGGCGGACACGGCCGGCCATGAAGCGATCCTGCGCGACTTCGTTGAAGCAGTCCGGGAAGATCGCGAGCCGGCCGTGCCGGCCGCTTCGGCACGCCTGGCCACGGAGTTGATTCTTAAGATTTATGAAAGTGATGTGCGGTAAGGGCGCGCCCGCAGGCGATGGGAGAACATGCGGACCGGGGAGCCTGGGCCAATGGCTTCTGGCGTCGGGCCTCTTTGGTTTCCTGTTATGTGCCGGTGTTGCTGGAGGCGCGGAATCGGCCGGCTCGCTGCCCAACATCGTTGTCATCCTGGCGGACGACCTCGGTTATGGCGACCTTGGATGCTACAACGCGGACTCGAAGATTCCCACGCCGCATTTGGACCGGTTGTCCGAGGAGGGCATTCGGTTTACGGATGCCCATGCGCCCTCCTCGGTTTGCACGCCCACCCGCTACGGTTTGTTGACGGGCCGTTACTGCTGGCGCACCTCGCTCAAGAAGGGAGTGCTGGAAGGTTACGACCCGTTGCTCATCGAGCCCGGGCGCATGACGGTGGCGTCTCTGCTCAAGAGGCAAGGTTACGCCACGGCCTGCATCGGGAAGTGGCACCTCGGTTTGGGAAAGGAGAAGCCGACCGATTATGCGAAACTGTTGAAGCCCGGACCGCGCGCAGCGGGGTTCGATTACTTTTTCGGAATCCCGGCGTCGCTGGACATGCCGCCTTATGTGTTCGTGGAAAACGAAAGGGTCGTCGAGCCGGCCAGCGAACAAGCCGTCGCGAGCGAACACCGGCGAAGGGGCGGGGGAGGTTACTGGCGGGCGGGAGCGATTGCGCCCGGTTTCAAACACGGGGATGTTCTGCCGCGGCTGACCGAAAAGGCGGTGGCCTTTGTCGAAAGGCAATCAGCCGCCCGGCCGTTCTTTCTCTACTTTCCGTTGAATGCGCCTCACACACCATGGGTGCCGACGGCTGAGTTTGAGGGGAGGAGCAGCGCGGGCTATTACGGTGATTTCGTGATGCAAACCGATGCGTCGGTGGGCCGCGTTCTGGCGGCGCTGGAGGAACGGGGATTCAAAACAAACACGCTGGTGATCTTTACGAGCGACAATGGATCGCATTGGCCTCCCGGCGACATCACGAAGTGGGGCCATCGAGCCAATGGAGAATTGCGCGGGCAAAAGGCCGACATTTGGGAAGGCGGACATCGCGTGCCCTTCCTGGCCCGATGGCCGGGAAGGATTCAGCCCGGCACGACCAGCGATCAACTGGTTTCCCTGACCGATTTACTGGCGACGGCGGCGGCGGTGACGGGAGCGTCCTTGCCAGCGGACGCGGGAGAAGACAGCTACAACATATTGCCAGCGCTTCTCGGCGAAGCTTCCCCGAGGCCGCTCCGCCAGGCGATGGTGCAGCATTCCTTTGACGGCACTTTCGCCATTCGGTTGGAGAGCTGGAAGTTAATCCTGGGTTTGGGCTCGCGCGGGTTCAGCCAGCCGCGGAACGTGGAGCCCGAACCGGGAGGCGCGGCGGGCCAACTCTACCATTTGAAGACCGACATTGCGGAGTCGGACAACCTCTATTTGGATTCTCCAGCCAGAGTCGATCACCTGGGTGCGCTGTTGAAGGAATATCAGAGCGAAGGTCGCAGTCACCCTGTTGAGAGAGAATAGTTGGGCACTTTCCCGGGGGCCATCACTCACACCTGACTGGCCTGCGGAACCTTCCGGATTCCCGCATCGCGCCTACCGTAAATCTACGGAAGAATGGCCGGATAACCCAAAACCGGGCAGAATTAAGTTGCAAGTTGGATGAGAGGGGTGATCTTCCCGCCGGTTCATCAGAAGAGAACAATCAAGCAACTAGAAAGGGTGTGCCCGTTCGCGCCCCCTGACTACATATGAAAAAAGGAGTGAAGTGGTTTTCCAGACCTGCTGCAGTCATTTGCCTGGGTCTGATCCTCATCGTATCCAAAGTCGCAGCCGCGCCGCCGGAGTGCCTGATCACACCGACCGATCCGGTTTGCCCTTCGACAACGAACACGTACCCCGCGCAATCGGTTTCCGGCGCCAGTTATTCCTGGGCGCTTCTGAACAACGCCTCGGGCGCGTTCTTCAGCGGCAGCGCGAACAATCAGTCCGTTGATGTCGCCGCTGGCGGGACAGGATCGTATGACCTGCAGCTCACAGTCGCGACTGCGTCCGGTACCAATATATGTACCGAGACGATCACCGTGGCCGAACGTGTGAACGCGAGCTTCGTTGGCATCTCGAGCACGAACTGCATCCTGCCTGAGCTCTCCCAGCAACAAACCAATCCGATCTGCGCCGTCTTCGAGGACAATCAGCCGACGAGCTTTCTCAAAGTGACACTGAGCAATGTCCCGGACGGGTTCAGCATCAGCAACGGAATGTATTCGGGATGGTGTGTCGATTACCCGAAGGTGATTGCGCCGGGAGTGAAATACGAACCGATTCTTTACGTCAGTCATGGCCCCCTTCCGCCGCATCTCCAGCATACCAACTGGGACAAGGTCAATTACATCCTCAATCACAAACAAGGGAACGGGTACGATATTCAGATCGCGATCTGGCATTTCATCGGCGGACCCGTGCCGCCCTGGGACCCGGTTTACGGCACGCCCACTCCGGCAGCCCTCTCCATGATTGCGGATGCCAACGCCAACGGCGAAGGATTCGTTCCCAATGGCGGCCAGATCAGCGCGGTCATCCTCGACCTGGGACCCGACTGGCAGTTGAACATCATTGAGGTCCAGTGTCCGGGCAGGCTTGAGGTCTGTGTCGGCACTGACGCTTCGCTTTGTCTTTCCGTGAGCGGGACCGGTCCGGCCTCATTCATGTGGTTTAAGGACGGGGCCATGATTCCCGGCGCCACGAACGATTGCCTTGCCTTTACCAACGTCATGCCCGGCGACGCGGCGCTTTACTGCGTCAAGGTTGCGGGCGCTTGCAACACCATCACCAACTGTGCCTACCTGGGGGTCACCAACGTCCCTCCGACCACTGCCGGGCCGACGAACCAAATTGTGTGTGCCGGAGACGATGCCACCTTCTGCACGACCCCGGTCAGTGGCGGACCGTTTACGTTCATGTGGTTCAAAGACGGAGTCATGATTCCCGGCGCGACCAGCCAGTGTGTCACCGTCACCAACGTCACGGCCAACGATGCCGGCGAGTATTGCGTCAAGGTCACGGGCGAATGCGGTGTCACCACCAACTGCGCGACGCTCACGGTCCGGACGCCGCGTTTAGTGTTGACGAAGCTTTGCCCGCAGCAGCCCGCCATGCCGGGAATGGATTTGTGCTTCAGCGGTACGATCAGCAACGCCGGCGACGTTACCATCTCGAATATTGTTATCCTCAACAGCCAGCCCGCGGCGAACACCCCGGTGACGAACCTCGCCCAGTTGCTGCCGGGCCAAACAGTCAACTTCACGGGCTGCTATCCAGTGCCGGCAAATTATTGTGAACCCACCATCAATGACACCCTCATCGCCACCGGTCACAGCTTTTGCGACAGTAACGTGACGGCGATGGCTTCGGCGGAGTGCCCGGTGGCGATCACCAATCGGCTGGTGCTGACGAAGCTTTGTCCGCCAGAACCGGGCATGCCGGGAATGCCGCTTGAATTCAGCGGCACAGTCAGCAACGCCGGCAAGGTCACGGTCACGAACATCGTGATTGTGAACAACCAGCCGAGCAATGGGACGCCGGTGACGACGATCTCGCAGTTGCTGCCTGGCCAGACGGCCAATTTCAGCGGCAGCTACACGGTGCCGGCGGACTACTGCGATCTGACGATCAGCGACACGCTCAGCGCCAGCGGAACCAGCATTTGCGGCAGCAATGTGACCGCCAGCGCGACGGCCGATTGTCCGGTGGTGATTACCAATCGGCTGGTGCTGACGAAGCTTTGTCCGCCAGAACCGGGCCTGCCGGGAATGCCGCTTGAATTCAGCGGCACCATCAGCAACGCGGGCAAAGTCACGGTCACGAATATTGTGATCGTGAACAATCAGCCGAGCAACGGCACGCCGGTAACGACCATCGCGCAACTGCTGCCCGGCCAGACCGCAAACTTCGCAGGCGAGTATCTGGTGCCATCGGACTACTGTGATTTGACGATCAGCGATACGCTCACCGCCAGCGGCACGAGCATTTGCGGCAGCAACGTGACGGCGAGCGCGACGGCTGAATGCCCGGTAGTGATTACCAATCGCCTGGTGCTGACGAAGCTTTGCCCCCAACTCCCGGGCATGCCGGGAATGCCGCTTGAATTCAGCGGCACCATCAGCAACGCGGGCAAGGTTACAGTCACGAACATAGTGATCGTCAACAATCAGCCGAGCAACGGCGCGCCGGTCACCACCATCGCGGAACTGCTGCCTGGCCAGACGGCCAATTTCAGCGGCAGCTATGGCGTCCCGGCGGATTACTGCGATTTGACGATCAGCGACACGCTGACCGCCAGTGGGACCAGCATTTGCGGGAGCAATGTGACGGCAAGTGCCACAGCCGAATGTCCGGTGGTGATTACCAACCGGCTGGTGCTGACCAAGCTTTGTCCGCCGGAACCGGGCATGCCCGGAATGCCGCTTACCTTCAGCGGCACCATCAGCAACGCCGGGAAGGTGACGGTGACCAATGTCGTGATCGTGAACAATCAGCCGAGCAACAACACACCGGTTACGACCATTGCTCAGTTGCTGCCCGGAGAGACCGCCAATTTCAGCGGCAGCTACCCGGTCCCGGAGGATTATTGCGATTTGACGATCAGCGATACGCTCACTGCCCATGGCACCAGCATTTGCGGGAGCAACGTGACCGCGAGCGCCACCGCCGACTGTCCGGTGGTCATCACGAATCGGCTGGTCCTGACCAAGCTTTGTCAGCCTGATCCGGCCATGCCTGGAATGGCGTTTGAGTTTACCGGCACGATCAGCAACGCGGGGAAAGTCGCCGTCACGAACATCGTGATCGTGAACAATCGACCGACCAATGGCACTCCGGTTACGACCATTGCCCAGCTGCTGCCCGGGCAAACCGCCAGTTTCGGCGGCGGCTATGATGTGCCGGCCGACTACTGCGATTTGATCATCAGCGATACGCTCAGCGCCAGCGGAACGAGCATCTGCGGGAGCAACGTGACCGCCAGCGCGACGGCCGATTGCCCGGTGGTGATTACCAACCGGCTGGTGCTGACCAAGCTTTGTCCGCCGGAACCGGGCATGCCGGGAATGCCGCTCACGTTCAGCGGCACCATCAGCAACGCCGGCAAAGTGACCGTCACGAACATTGTGATCGTGAACAATCAGCCGAGCAACGGCACGCCAGTCACGACCATTGCGCAACTATTGCCCGGCCAGACAACCAGTTTCAGCGGCAGCTACGGCGTGCCGGCGGATTACTGCGATCTGACCATCAGCGACACGCTGACCGCCAGCGGAACCAGTATCTGCGGGAGCAACGTGACGGCAAGCGCCACCGCTGAATGCCCGGTAGTGATTACCAACCGTCTGGTGCTGACGAAGCTTTGCCCCCAACTCCCGGGCATGCCGGGAATGCCGCTTGAATTCAGCGGCACCATCAGCAACGCGGGCAAAGTGACCGTCACGAACATCGTGATCGTCAACAACCAGCCGAGCAACAACACGCCGGTGACCTCCATTGCGCAACTGCTGCCCGGCCAGACCGCCAACTTCTCGGGCAGTTACCTGGTGCCGTCGAACTACTGCGATTTGACGATCAGCGACACGTTGAGCGCCAGCGGTACCAGCATTTGCGGCAGCAACGTGACGGCCAGCGCAAGCGCGACCTGCCCGATCTTCATCACCAACCGGCTGGTGCTGACCAAGCTTTGTCCGCCGGAACCGGGCATGCCCGGAATGCCATTGACCTTCAGCGGCACCGTCAGCAACGCGGGGAA
>CAZCUL010000672.1:0-4179 GCA_964501475.1 uncultured Verrucomicrobiota bacterium
ATAGGCCATGCCGCCGCCGACCAGAATGCTGTTGGCCTTTTCCAACAAACGAGCGATGACGTCGATTTTATCCGAAACTTTGGCTCCGCCAAGAATCACCACGTAGGGCGCGGCCGGGTTCTCGAGTTCTTCGCCCAAAAACTTCAGCTCGCGTTCCATGAGCAAACCCGCGGCGCACTTGCCGCCGCGCCTGGCCACCACACCCGGGACGCCGGTCGTCGAGGCATGCGCGCGATGCGCCGCGCCGAAAGCGTCGTTTACGTAAACCTCAGCCACTTTCGCCAGCTTCTCCGAGAAGCCGGTATCGTTCTCTTCCTCCTCTTTATAGAAACGCAGATTCTCCAACAGCAACAGGTCGCCCGCCTGGAGGGCGCCGGCGGTTTTCTCCACTTTCTCCCCAACGCAATCGTCCACAAACGCCACCGGACGCCCGATCATGTCCGCCAGTTTTTCGGCCACTGGACGCAATGACATCGACGGTTCCCGCTTCCCCTTGGGCCGCCCCAAATGCGATGCGAGAATGATTCGGGCGCCGTTATTGATGAGCAGATCAAGCGTCGGAATGGTTTCCTTGATCCGCGTCACGTCATTGATCGTCATCCGCCCCTCTTTTTCCTCCATCGGGACGTTGTAATCGACGCGCACCCACACACGTTTCCCCCGCACATCCAGATCTTTCACCGTCAATTTGCCCATAACTCAAGGGGGGCGAGGATAACGAAGCGCCCCGATGAGTCAAAGCCAATTCAAGAAGCCAAAGAAGCCAAAGAAGCCCCGAGCCCGAGCCGACTAGGACCAGCGCGTCTCGCCTGTCTGTCTGGAAGTCAAAGTTTGGCCGCTCTTCGAAAATCACGCCGTCGGCCCCTTCCGAAGCGCCGGACAGGCGAGACGCGCTGTGTCCTGCTTGCATGCCGCCCGACAAGCTCGAAATGTGATGTGAGGTTCCCGGAAACTTCCAGCAACTTGGGATTGTATTTGGGAGGCATACCTTTTCAATAACTCCTATGGCACAAACCGCTGTCGGAAATAAGACGCCCGCTGACTTCCTCGAGCTGCCCCTCGACCTCGGCTCGCCCGCTCCGGAGCCGGTATCGGACCTTCCAAATTTTCTTTCCGGGTTCAATCGTTTCGGCACCAAAACCCTCGCAACGGTGACCCGTTGCCAAAGTTTTTCCGGCGAAGCCCTGATCGTGCCGACCTTCGTCAATGAATTTTGGACGGCAAAGCAGCGCGCCGCCAATTCCCTCCACGAGATTTCCTATCGAGCCTGTTTTAAGCCGCAGTTGCCGCGCTTCTTCATCGACCTTCTGACGCGTCCGGGCGATACGGTTTACGACCCGTTCATGGGCCGCGGCACCACAGTGATTGAAGCGGCGTTACTCGGCCGAATTCCGTTCGGCTGCGACATCAATCCGTTGAGCGTGCAATTGACCCGCCCGCGCTTGCGCCCGCCGCATGCCGGGGAAATCGCCGAACGCCTGCGCCAAATCGACTTTGCGGATTTCGACGAGTTCCCCGAGGACCTGCTCGTTTTTTATCATCCCGAAACGCTTCGCCAGATCGCCGCCCTCAAGAAGCATCTCTGCCTGCGCCGCGAAGCGCGCGCGCTCGATAACGTGGATGACTGGATTTGCCTGGTGGGCTTGAACCGGTTGACGGGTCACTCTCCCGGATTTTTTTCCGTTTACACCATGCCGCCGAACCAGGCGGTGTCGGTGAAATCGCAACGAAAAATCAACGAGCGCCGCAACCAGGTGCCTCCGCGCCGCAATGTTGCCGAGATCATTTACCGAAAATCGCTCGCGCTGCTCCAGGATTGCGACCCCCATCTCCGGCGCGCGCTGGAACAAGTCTCCGATCAAGCACTGCTTCTGATCCGGCCAGCCAACGCCACACCACAAATCGCCTCCGAATCAGTGGACCTGGTGGTCACTTCGCCTCCGTTTCTCAACGTGGTGGATTACGCCGGAGACAATTGGCTGCGTTGCTGGTTTATGGGCATCGATGTCGCAAGCGTGCGATTGACGATCCCACGCCGGCTCGACCATTGGCAGGAAGCGATGCGATCCGTGTTCCAGGAATTGCACCGGGTTCTCCGCCCCGGTGGTCATGTCGCCTTCGAGGTTGGCGAAGTCAGTGGCGGCGCGGTCAGATTGGAAGAGTCGGTCATCCCATGCGGTTCCGCCGCCGGCCTCCAACCGTTGCTAGTGGTGATCAATGATCAAAAGTTCACCAAGACGGCCAATTGTTGGGGAGTTGATAACAACGCGAAGGGAACCAATACCAACCGAATCGTTCTCTTCCAAAAGTAAGCGCATCCAGGATTTGTGGCCGCCGACGTGAGGGCGTGTTGCCCAAACCGGATGGAGCGCGGGTCTGCGACGTCTGCGACCCGCAGGGGCGTTGGTGGGCAACATTGCGCAAGAAATATCCGGAGTTCGGACCTTCCAGAGTGCTGCGGTTCACAGAGCCGCGCTCCCAATCACACTTCTCGTTGATTTGGGCGACGCGGGTGAGGAGGATCAAGACTGAATACGACGCGAGGAAGGCGGATCACTTGACGGGCTCGCTTCCGCAAAACAAGGCAACCTGACGCAAGGCGCCGACTGTGAAGATCAACGGATACAGCCGTTCAAAATACCAAAGTCTGGCAAAATAAAACCCCATCGGACTCGCCTGCCTCCAGTTGCCGCTTTCAACCGCGTCCGCCAGCCAGCGCGCACCCCGATTCATCGCCGCCACATGACCTCGTTCAATGTCGGTGTGCCTTCGACCAGCGGCGGCCGCTTTCGCCAGCGCTTCCGTCGCCAATGCCGTCTCCTCGACCGAGGAGGAAATGCCGCCTGCCCCTCCCCAACCACCATCACGGTTTTGAACAGCGACGAGCCAAGCCGCTCCGCGATCCAGACACCGCAGAGCCGCTTCCTTCACCGCGGCCGCGACATTGATTGACGAAGCCCTCGTCGGAGCCGATGTGAGGAGGCTCTGACTCCTTTCCGCGCTCCTCGCTCCACCTTCCGCATTCGCGCGAGCCTCCTCACCTCGGCTGGAGTCCAGACGCATGCGCGAAGTTTCGCTCAGGTGGAATCTCTCCACCACCTCGCCCAATGCCCAGACCACGCGCGCCGTGCCATAAGTCGGATTCTGGTCGTCCTCGGCATGCTCGTTCCCAAACCAGAGCGGCACCCAGCTTCCATCCGGACGCTGAGCGTTCGCCAGGAAGCGAACTGCCCGTTTCAACCCCCGTTCAACGCGGCCCAGCAAATCGTGCGGCATTTCGTCCAGCCAGACCAGCCAGGCGCGAATGGCATGAGCCGTAATATCCGCGCTGCTTCTGTCAAACGGCAGATGCCCCCAACCGCGGCAGAAAGTCGGAATTCCCCCATCGCGATTCTGCAGATCGAGCAGCCATTCGATTCCGGCAAAGGCCGCTGGGCGCGTCTCCGCGTCGTCCACATCTTCGAGCTCACGCAACGCCACCACCGCGCCCGCCGTGTCATCCGCATCCGGCACTCCGCCCGGCAAGTCGGTCCAGGCCCACCCGCCGGGCGCCGCCATGGTGTAGGGATGCCGCACCCGGTATTGCTGCCCAAGCAGCCATTGGCGAATTGCGGTCGCATCGTTCCTCGAGAGCTTGCCGCGGCTGACACCGCCGCCACGGGCCGAATCGACTCCAATCGCGCCGACCGAAAGCGTCGTTAACCAGGTCGCGAGGTTGGTGTCGATGGGCCAACTGCCGTCGGCTTTCACCGACTTCCTCAGGAAATCGCAACCCCGCCTGACGACGGCATGATCGGCCCGCCCGCTGCCAGCCAGGCTCATCACCACAAAACTCGTCAGCGGCGTGGCTTCGAGGAACCCGCCGTCGCTGGGCTGAATCTCCTCCAATATGCGCAGCGTCCTTCCGCGGCTCCTGTTCCTGAGAAGCCGGAGCAACGGATTGCGACTGGGCCGATGAAAATGCCGCGCCTGGCCGATGGCGATCAACGCCGGAAGCGCATAACTGACCACCGGCAACCGCAACGCCGCAAACCACCTTCGCGGACAGGCAGCCAATTCAAAGGGCAATGGGATGACGTGTTTCCATGCTTCACGTCCGTGACCGAGCCGCCCTGCCAGCGCGCACAGGGTAAGAATCGGAACCGAAAAGGTCCGGTCCTTTCCGTAACGCCGGATGAT
>CAZCUL010000673.1:0-5630 GCA_964501475.1 uncultured Verrucomicrobiota bacterium
CTCGCAACCCTGGGCTGATGGACACAATCCCTTTGGGATTGGGGCAATAGAAGTCGCCGGTGGCTCATTTCGCCTCCTTCAAACTCTTCACCATCAGCAATTCATTCCCGCGCTGGTCAATGACCTTCACCGCCACCTGACCCGGTGACGTGACCCCGCTTTTACAACACCGCAGCCAAACAGGGCCAAACACATTTCAGAGAGCGGCAACGCCGCAACCAAAGGCGCGCGGCTAGCCGCACTCCGGCAAATCGCTGCAATGCGCCCAAACCTTCTCTTTCTTGTTCTGGCTTCTGGATGCCGAATTGGACTAAAATAGCATCCAACTATGAGACCGATTCTACTGCTTTCACTTTTGGAGCGTCCGAAAAGAGAAATCCCTGACGAGGAACCCAAATCGGCCAAGGGAAAACGGCCGAAGTAACCGGCGGCAACACGGCGCGTCCCGCCTATTGAGAGGCCAAAGGAAAACAATGGAGGAAGAGGAATAAACAGCAGGAAATCAGCATCCCTTCATGTTGCAATCGCTCGCCAAAAGCCCGCCCCAAGCCTGGGAGATTGCAGCGCGGGAATGGCAGGTTGCCTGTCCCAGTCCGGGCCTGGCAAAGGCCACTGCGCTCTGCGCCTTGTTCTTTTGCATTCCGAGTTTTGGCGGAACCGTCCAGACGCTCGATAGCCAGAGTTACGAGGGCGCAGTCGCCTTCTCTTCAAACAATACAGTCGAGATTACTCTGCCCGGCCCCAAAACCGTCCGGGTGCCGCTAACAAATCTTAGCCTGGCTACCTTCGCGACCAAGCGGTTTGATCCTCTGGATTTCGGACTGCTGAGTGAAGATTGGGCTGCGACCGATATCGGCGAGGTGAGTATTCCCGGCGCCGCCGGACAATCGAACGGCACATTCGCCTTGCGCGTGGCCGCGGCTGATATCGGAGGCACCGCTGATCGCCTCCACTTTGTCTGGCACCCGTTGCGAGGTGGCGGTGAAATTGCGGTTCGCGTTCTCGGACTGGAAGCGGGCGACCTCGAAGCGAAAACGGGAGTGATGATCCGCGAAACGCTTCAACCCAATGCGCGGTTTGCTTTTGCTCAACTCACCGCTGACGGCAAAGCCCGGTTGCACAGTCGCGCTCAAGCAGGCGGCGAAGCGGTGCGGACTGAAGCCCTCGATTGTCCTTTGCCCTGCTGGCTCAAGCTGGCCAGGAGCAATGCGCTCTTCATCGCCTATTGCTCAGCCGACGGCGTTGACTGGCGGGAACTGGGCAGGAGCGAAATCGGCGGCACGGAGGACTGGCAGGCAGGACTGGCTTTGAGCAGCCACAGTGATTTCAGCGTTGCCTGGGCTCTGCTGGACAAGGTTCGTCTCACTTTGCCCGGCTTGACGGGCGAATACTTTGCCGATGAAAGTTTCCAGGCCCGGCGCTTTCGCCGTATCGATCCGGAAGTCACCTTTCGCTGGGGCCTGGGCGGTCCGGAACCATCCCTGCCCGTGGACTATTTTTCCGTTCGTTGGACGGGCCAGCTCACGCCGCGCTTCTCCGAAGATTACACCTTTCACGTGGATGCGGATGACGAAGCGGATTTGTGGATCGACGAGAGAAAAGTGCGGACCGTTGGCTACAAGGAGGGCCGCCCCCGCGCCGAAGCGGCGGTTCCGTTGATCGCCGGCAGGAGATACGGTCTGAAATTGGAGTTCCGGGAAGGCGGCGGTTCGGCGTCTGTGAGACTGGGATGGTCGAGCGCCAGTCAGGAGAGGGAGATCATTCCCTCAAGCTGCCTTTGGACATCCTTTGAAGTGTGGGCGACCAACCGGTCGTCGGCCCGGCAGGCAGGCAGCGAGCGCCCAGGTTATTCCCGCGGGATTCTTTTGCGGAACGGCACATTCATCGCCGCCACGGTCGATTCCGTCAGCGATCGCGGCGTGCGGTTTTCGTATCACGGCCAGGCGCCGCGCGAGATACCAGCGCACCGGGTTGCACGCATTTCGTTTCGCGCACCCGCTCACAAAACGCCGGCCCGGCCGGTGGCAGGGCAAACCGGAGTTCTGTTGCGCGAAGGCGATTTCTTCGCCGGTGAAGTCCGGTCGGTCGAACGCGATCTGGTTCGTCTCAGTTCGGTACTTTATGGCCTTCGAACCTTTAACCTGGAAAGCGAAGTGATGGCGATTGTGTTGAACGACATGACGCCCTCGAGCGCCAGCCACGAGATGCGGCTTTCCAACGATTCGCGCTTGCGATTCGATTCGTTTGCTGTCGAGGAGGGCCTGGTGCTGGTGAATGAAGAAATCATGGGGCCTTTTGCGGTGCCGGAAGGGGCTGTGGTGGAAATCCGGAGCGTGCGGCGGCCAGGCCATTGACCGCTTCTCAAGGGCCGTGACGCGACCGTCCCCGTTGCGCCAGCACATCAGGCGTGTCGGTTGAAAACAAGCACTCCCATTCCTACCACGACCTCTCTCCCCACTCGTTCCTCGCAGGGAGAGGGGGTTTGGTATTGGTGCAATCAGGGCGTTCTGAGTGCGGCCGCTGGTGAGTTGCCTCAGCGTAGCTTACCGAGATTTTCGTCGGCAATCTTCCGAACGTAGGCGTCCGCAGGATCTGTCCGGGTTTGCTGAAAGTGCGAATAAATTCGACCGGCGGCTTCCTTCTTACCGGCGGCCACGAGCTTTTCGGCCAAAAGCAGACAGGCTTTCGTGACCTGAATGCGTTCCCAATCTTCCGCGGAGTCAGCTTTTTTGAGAAGAGCGGCGGCGCTGCTCTCCGACCCTGAATTGGCCAACGCCCAGGCAGCAGCAATTCGCACTTCGCGATCTTCTGCTGTGAGAGCGCCCTGAATGGCGTCCGTGGACGACGCATCGCGCAGGACGCCCAAGGCCTGAATGATGGTGAGGCGGCATGGACCTTCGGCAGCGGGCAGAGCCGATCTGAAGTGTTCCGCGGCTCCCTGGCGGATGGCCAGAAGAGCCTGCGCGGCCGGTTCGCACAGTTCAGGATGGTTCAGCAGTTTCGCCAGCGTCCCCGCGACCTCCTTCCCACCCGCCGCCTGAAGTTCCCGCACCAGGAGCTTTTTCACTTCATTGGAATGGCTGCCGCGATCCAGGTTTGCCGCGATGACCTCGGTGAGCAGCTCGCGCTCTTTTTCCTTTCCTGGGCGCCCGGCGTAAACCGCCAAACCGTGGAGCACGTATGCAGCTTTGTAATTCCTGAAATCCGGATCGGCCGGTGTCCGCACCAATGCGATCAAGTCGTCGATGGCCGGCCTGCCACCCGCAAGGATGGCGGAGTAGATTTTTTCAGCCGCCTCGGGATCAGGCCCGGTGAACTTGCTCGCCTGGCCCGGCTTGTCGGCATCGGGAATCTGCTCGACGAATTCCGCCACGTTTAAATCGGGTTTATCCATAGAAGGTCCTTTCTCGGTCTTTGACGATTAGAGATGCCAGGGAGCGCGCATGGGCACGTTGACCAAACGGTTCGCTTCCTCATCGCCCACGATTTCCTCCTTGACGGGGTCAAAGCGGATTTTACGGCCAACGCGAATGGCGATGTTGGCCAGGTGGAGAATGCAGGCGGTGCGGTGAGCGGCTTCGGCATTGCCTCCGGCGGGCTTTCGGGTTTTAACGGCTTCAGCAAAGCTCAAGAGTGGTTCCGGGTCCGGCATGTTCCGAACCTTTTCCCGGTCGGCCTCACTCAAATCGTTCAAGCTGATGTCGCGCGATTGTTTCCGGTCGTAGGGCTGGCCCCATTCGCCGCTGTCAAGAACGAGCGTCAGCCCATCGGCGTATTTCATCTCCACCCAACCCCACATGCCGACCGCTTCCTGGTGCGCCGGAGGGGCGTGCGCCTCGATCTCGACCGGCGCGGTATCGTCCTTTCCATAAGTCCACGTAAAAGGATCGAAGTAATGCTGGCCCATATCGGCCAACCCGCCGCCTTCATAGTCCCAATAACCGCGATGAGTGCCTCCGAAGCGGTGCGGATGATACGGCCTCATTGGGGCCGGCCCCGTGTACATGTCCCAGTCCAGATTCCCGGGCACAGGATGGGGCCTGGCGTTTACAAGCCCGCTCCATTCCTTCACCTTGAACCCGCCCCGGCGGATTTGAACCACCGGGCATTCCTTGAGCGCTCCCCTCTTCATGATTTTGCGAGTGAGAATCTTGTCGCGTTCCTGGCTGGCGCGGAATCGGCCAAACGTCCCGACCTGGAAAATGCGCCCATAGCGCTTCTCCGCTTCGGCCACCGCCCGCCCCTCGGCAATGAAGCGGGTCATCGGTTTCTCGCAAAGCACGTCCTTGCCGGCTTCCATGGCGGCGATGGAAATGAGCGCATGCCAGTGCGGCGGCGTGGCGATGGCCACCACGTCAATATCTTTGCGTTCGAGAATCCGGCGGAAGTCGGTATAGGTGGTCTTGTTGTCTGCTTTGTCCAGCCACTTGACGTCGCACGAAGCCAGCCGAACGGGATTCAAATCCCGCAGATCATTGAATGTGCCTGGACCGCGCCCGCCCACGCCGATCAGGGCCGCGCCCACGGTTTCGCTCGGCGGCGTCTGGCCCTGGCCGCCCAGGACATGGCGGGGAACGATGGTGAAGGCGGTGATTGCGGCGGCCGACCCTTTGAGAAAACGCCGGCGGCTCACGAGCTTCATGTGCTTTTTCATAGATTTATTTCCGACGCGCGACGCGGATTCGCTATTCGTTTCTCATCTGCGTTGAGAGAATACGCTTTCCCGGCATCTCTCCAAGCTTCGTTTACGGCCAAACCATGCCAGCCCGCCGACGGGCCGATGTAACGTCGGAGCTGCGGCGCTGTGCGAAACAGTGTTGGCAAACATGGTTGGCAACCTGCGTTACAGTCCTCTTTGAAGTGTGACTCTGCACTCGGCATTCCGCATTAGGGTGAGTCTCCTTACGTCGCCTCCTACGAAGGGTTTGGAGAAAGGGCTGTAAAAGGCCATACCTGCGGCTTGTCGTGAAGGTCAAAAGCGTTTAGATGTTCTTTCCGGGCTGTGGCGGAAAACCAGCCGGGCAAGACTCGCAACAATTAAAACCGCATGACAGACCAGCCTGCACTCGACCTGTGCGCCCGGGAGATTTGCCGGTTCATCGAGGATTCCCTTTCGCCAGGTGTTTCTGCAGGGCCGACGGACGATCGCTTCGCCAAACTGGCTTCCGGCCTTTTTGAGCTTCAATACGAATGCAACCCTGCGTATCAGCAGTTGTGCAGGCACGGCGGGAACCCGGCAGGTGCCGCGTCCTGGACTGAAATTCCTGCCGCGCCGGCGGTGGCGTTTAAAGAATTGGAAATGACCTGTCTGCCGCCCGGCGCGCGGACCACGGTTTTTTGTTCCAGTGGAACCACCGAACAGCGCCCCAGCCGCCACTTTCACAGCCCCGCTTCTCTGGAACTATACGAAGCCTCCCTGCTCCCATGGTTTGCGCGGCACCTGGCGGATGCGGGCGGCGCAATGCCCCGGCTGTTGCTGCTTTCCCCGCCGCCCGGGCAGGCGCCGCATTCGTCGCTGGCGCACATGTTTGACACTGTGCGAAAACATTTCGGCGCCGGGGAAGACTGTTTTGCTGGCGATGCGGACCGGGCATCTCGAGGTTGGGGAGTCGATCTTGAACGCGCCATCC
>CAZCUL010000674.1:0-9354 GCA_964501475.1 uncultured Verrucomicrobiota bacterium
GTCAAATTTGTCGGCGGCTGCTTTGACGGCGCGCTCCGTTTCCCCGGCCCCTTGGGCTGCAGCGGCCAGATTATCCGCAGCCGCCTTTGCCCCCTGCGAAACTTGGCCCAGGGTTTTCTCGGCTTCCTTGAAAGCTTCCTCGGCGGCCTTTGCAGCTTCGGGGTTATTTCGATAGTTGCCCTTGGTTTGTGTCTGAAAGTAAAAAGTGTGGGTGCCGGGCGACAGGCGATGCTCTGCCAGATCAATTTCAACCGTGACATTGGTGGTTTTACCGTCAACGTCCGCTTCCTTCAGTTTTTCCAGGGCGGCCAGTCCTTGAGCCTTTAGTTTTAGCGCCGCATCGAAGCCTCCCCGGCGGATGATTTGAAGGGGAAGCTGAAGTTTCTGACCGACCTCGATTTCAAGAGGGTGCGGCGCGTGCGGCCGAATGGTGATGGGCGCGGATTCCACATCCGTCGTCGCGGCAACAAAATGGGCGCTGAGACGGGAACGCACTGCCTCATTGTTGTAGTCGTTCACCGTCCACAGGATCGTTCCGCCTAAAGCGGTGCGCAGGAGATTGGTTCCCTCCACGAGGGCTTTGCCTGTGATTTCGAGAGGACCGATCCAGGGAGCCACGTCGTCCGACGCGGTCAGCAGAAGCAGCGCGGAATCTTTGTTTCCATCTACGACAGCCCGATTTCCCGTGAGGCCGGCTGGAAGGCCCTTGATCTCGAGTTCGATTTCTCCGTTAAAACCATTCTGTCGATAAGCGAGCACCTCGATCGGCTCCGTTTCTCCAGCACGCAGAAAAGTTGTCCAGAGAGGCGCTTCCTTCTTGTCTTTGTTGACCGGAGGGGGCGCCTTCGGCAGCGCGACGAGCCGGAAATCGGGAGCCGGTTTCCGGATGGCGAGCCTGTAAACCTTTCGGGGATCCGCCTCGAACTGATTAAATAAATCTCGAATCTGGATGCGGTAACTGCCGTCGTCCTTTACTTCGAAACGCCAGATCGGATCGCGGCTGCTCGTTTTAAAAGCCGGGCCGCCAATGTTCTTATCCGTTTCGTAAAGCTCCTGCACGTCGGAGATTTGTTCTTCGCCCTTGTCATTTTTGCTGACTCGCTGCACCAAAAGAAAAGGGTTGGTGGGCAAACCCAGCCGGTCCGAAAACACTTCAATCCAATACAACTCGCCCTTTTTCGCGACGAAACGAAGCCAATCCACATCGGCCGCAGGGTAAAACTGCCCGGTGAACTCGCACGGCAAGGGAATCTCATTCGCCTCTTCGGGTTCGTCGTTGGGCTCCCGCTCCGCAACCACCGGCGCTGTGGCATGGCTGATCCAGATTGGATTCGCTGTGACTTGCGAGTCTTGAAAATGGTATTCGAAGCCATCGATGACTGCTGCCGCCGGATCAAGCAGAGGCGGCGGGCGCCTCGAGTCCGAATCCCTATCAGACACCGCAATATCTACTTCGATTCTTTCGAGCGAACCGCCGCCGAGGGAGAAGTTGGTCGTGGGGGTGCCGCCGGTCAAACCGCGCCCAAACAGCACGAACCGCGTATTTGTGTCCGGCATTCCCGCTGGTGGAGACACAAAGTCAACGCGAGGCGCCGCCCCGACGACCAGCCGGTAGAAATACTCGGTTCCGCCGCGATAGAGGGAATCATGCACGCGGACGGTGTATTCACCATCGCTCTCGGCCACGAAATCCAGCAGGTCGCCCCTTCGATTTCGTGTCAATTCGCGGCTCGCGGAATCGAGCAGAAAAAGCACCGGTTCCATTCGGGAATCGATTTCACGCGCCTGACAGTCGATCAGGATGCGAACGCCTTTCTTTACGGCAAACCGAAAGTGATCGAGCGCGCCCTCGACGGCGCGGGCATTAATGACGGCGCCAAAGAGAACCTCGAACGGCTTCTCGAACGGGCCAGGCGCCGCGGTTTTGGTAATTTCCGGCCGGCTGCTCACAGCAAACGAACGGGGATTTGAAACGCCGAAACGGCCGATGACGCGGGCCTCATAAACACCAGGAGGAACATTCGAGCCAATCTCAACGATAAACTGGTTTGCAAGAGGCTCGGTATTGTTATCCGCCAATCTTGGTTTGGCCTGAATGCCGTCATGTGAGAAGCGGAGCGCTCCAGCGTCATCCAGGTCCTCACCGGTGATAGTCACATCAATGGTTTCGCCACGCTGTCCGCCCGGCGGGAAGATGGTATGCAGGCGTATGACCGGTAATTGAGCCCATCCCGGCGCGCTGGCCAGGCAGAAGAAGAGGGCAAGGGTCGCGCGGAGAACAGCCCGTCCCGCCACGTATGGGCGCGCTTCCACTCCAGCGCGCCGACTTTTTGCAAACAGAATCACGGCGCGGAGGTTATGCGATATTTTGCCGGCACGGAAGTACCAGTTGCAGAGACTGCAGGGACGCTCGTTCGGGATTAAGAGACTGTGCCAACGATGCGGCAAAGCGCGATGGCAAACTGTTCAGTGGTTGAAGAGGAACTCCTTCGTGTTAAGCAGAGCCCACATGATGTCTTCGTAAGCTCGGCGTTTTGCCGCAATCTCGTCCTGTTTCTCGTCTTTCCCGGCAAGGGTTTTGGCGATGTGGTCCCCGGCGGCTTGCAGTTCGTCCGGAGCGGGCGCGCGGGAGTAAGCCAGATAGTAAACCTCGCGGATTTTTTCCTGATCGGACCGGGAAGTGTCCCGAGCCAGGAGAGCGGCACGCCCGTTGTCATGCGCCAGCTTTTCCTGGATGTCCTTGGCATTAATGAGATGCAGGCTTTGCGCAAGGCTCGCCTCCTGGGAACGCTCGCATTCGCAAGAGCTGGCCATATCCGGCCGCCCGAAGACAGTCAGAAAATAGGAAGTGGAGTTGAAGCTGTTGTCCGGCAACTGAACGGCGCGTGTGCCGGCGGGCAAGCCATCAAACCTGCTTTCCGCCCCGGTCACTTCATTAATGGCGTCCAACAGCACTTCCGCCGTGAGTCGGCGGGGGTAATAGCGGGAAAAATTCTGCTTATCAACAGGGTTGTGGTCGTTTGGAATCGCGCTGAGCTGGTAGGTTTGAGAACGGCAGATTGTTCTCACCAGTTCCTTCAAATCGAATCCGGAATCTGCGAAGTGCCGGGCCAACGCGTCGAGCAGGTCCGGATTAGTGGCGGGATTGGTGTCGCGTAGATCATCTTCAGGATCCACGAGCCCGCGATTGAAGAAGTGCTTCCAGTAACGATTAACCAGGGTCCGGGCGAAAAAAGGATTGTCTTTGCTGCCCATCCATCCGGCCAGCGCCGCCCGCGCGTCCTGGTCCGGACTCACCTCGATCGGCCCGGAGCCGAGTCCGGCCGGCAGCACGGACTGTTGATTCTTCTTGTTGGTCGCACGAGGCGCCGCCCGCTTGACGAAGATGATTTCCTCGCCCGGCTGCGCTCCTGGTTTGCGGCTGACCTGGGAAAAGAATGCGGAGAAGCGGTAGTAATCCTCCTGACTCCATTTTTCGAACGGATGATGGTGGCATTGCGCGCATTTAAGCCGCTGCCCCAGGAAAAGCTGCGCAGTATCTTCGATCTGCGCCGTCGAGTCCCGCACCTGCCTGTACCAGGCAACGGGTGGATGCTGAGCCACATCTCCTGAAGCTGCCAGAATCTCCTCTACAAAACGGTCATAGGGCTTGTTGTCCATCAAGCTGTCGCGGATCCAGGCATGGAACGCATAAGCACCGCGCATCTGCCTGGCGTCAGCGCGCCGGTTTCGCAGCAGGGCAGCCCATTTATTCGCGAAGTAATCAGCGTAAGCGGGACTGGCCAAAAGCCATTCGATGCACTTCTCCCGCTTCTGCGGATCGTCGTCGGCCAAAAACCGCCTGGTTTCCTCGGCTGTGGGAAGCCGCCCGCAAATATCGAGACTGACGCGCCGAATGAAGGTGGGATCATCGCAGACGGCCGATGGCGGCATTCCCACCGTCTGAAGTTTGGCAAAGACAAATTCGTCGATGAAGTTCTTTGCCGGCGGCAAAGTCTCAACGGGCGCACCCAGCGGAATGGTGGCCCGGAACACGGCCACCTTGGCCTGGTAGCGGACCATGATGGCGACATCGCCGGGTTGTTCAAAGAACCGGACGTGCCCGCTTTCGTCACTGGCGGCCATGTCTTTATCATTTGGCTCGTAGAGCGCGCTTCGCGTCACATCTTCCACGGAGCCATCCGTGTAATGCGCCAGAACAGCAAGCTGCTGTTCCGAATTCGACGCGACTGTGCGCTCTGCCGGCAGGACCTCAATGCGATCGACTGTTGGGTCCCCTGCCTTTCCGTACGGCATTCCGTGGGCGATCCAGCGAACAATAAGTTTGTAATCGTCTGAATCCGGATCGAGCCGCTTACCGCCGCCGTGCGGAAGGATGGCCGCTCCCTTCAGCAGCAGGAGGCTTCGTTCGGGCGCGCCTGGAAACAAGCGGCGGCCGCGGGCCTCTTTGACGAGATGCTCGTAATCCTCGGCTGGTTCGAACCCAAGGAGCGAGAGCCTGAAGCCATTTTGACCTCCCGATTTGCCGTGGCAACCGCCGCCGTTGCAACCCGCCTTCGTAAAGATCGGCACGATCTGATTGGGAAAATTAACCGTGCGGGGCTTGGTGAACTCCGTTACTGCGATGGCCAGAGAAGCCTGCAAGCCTTGCGCCCTGGCAATGACAGTCGCGCTGCCGTTCGCCAACGGCGTCATGAGCCCGGTGCCGTCCACAGAAACAATTCCAGCCGGTTCGGTCGAGTAAGACACTCTCCGCGTGTAATCGCGCAGGGAGCCGTCCGCCAATTTGCTCGCGACAAGCAGTTGGCGTTTCGAATCCGCCCCCAAAAGCCGGATGGGCTGCCCAGGCAACAGGTTAACCTCGAACTCCAGGCTTGCTAAGAGATCGTTCTGGTCACTGGTCGTGGTTGCCGCCCCAAGGGCACCCAGCCCGAACGAGCAGACCATCCAACTAAGAGCGATGTTGAAACAGACCTTCATATTAGTTCGGGAATGGCTTGCGCCTCTTCCACCACTTCACACCAGTTCCCGCATGGCTTGATAGCCATCCACCAGATAATGCGGCCGTCCGGTCAAGTCGGGCACGGTCGCCTTGTTCGCGTCGATGCCCAGGTTATGATAGAGCGTCGCGAAAACTTCCTGGAAATGCACCGGCCGGTCGTTCGGCTCGCCGCCGAGCCGGTCTGTGGAACCGATCACTTGTCCCGTCTTCATGCCGCCGCCAGCCAGCATCGCGCATGAAACCTTCGGCCAATGATCGCGTCCGCCATCTTTGTTGATGGTGGGAGTGCGGCCAAATTCACCCCAAACCACCACAGACACGTCCTGCTCCAAGCCGCGCTCGTGCAGGTCCTCCACCAGGGCGCTGACTCCCCGGTCCAAAAGCGGCAGGTCGCGCTTCGCATTCTCGAAGTTCTTTCCATGGTAGTCCCAGAAACCAAATGCGACCGTTACTATGCGCGCGCCCGCTTCCACCAGGCGCCGGGCAGTCAGGAACTGCTCAGTTAACAGAGGCGCGGCGTCGCCCTTCGGTTTGGGATCTCCTTTCCCGTAACGTTCGATCACCCGCGGGTCCTCGCGCTGATAGTCCAGAGCTTCCAGAAGCTTGCTTGAAGTCAGCATGCCGAACGCCTGCTCGTTAAAAGTATCCAGCCCTTCCATTAAGCCGCTGCCATCCAGGTCGTGTCGAAACTTGTCGAAACTTGCCAGCAAGGCTTTGCGGTCGGCCAGCCGCTCGAGCGTCACGCCATTGAGCACCATGTCTGCCTTGCAATCGGCCTCGGGACGAAACGAGCGATGCCCCACGCCCAGGAAGCCGGGCGAGGCGGCATTGTAGGGCCGGTGTTGCATGCGCGGTTCCAAACCAATGAATGACGGGATGGCCGCGTCGGAAGGTCCGAGCAGTTTCGAAACAACCGACCCGAGTGAGGGCCAGTCGCCCGGAGGTTGATTGCGCGAAAGGCGGCCAGTCATGCATTGGAAATCCGAGTGTTCATCCACCGCACCCGTGACCGACCGAACGAATGCGAGCTTGTCTGCGATGCCAGCAATGCGCGGCAAGTGCTCGCAAATCTGAAAGCCCGGAATCTTCGTGCGGATCGGTTTGAACTCGCCGCGAATCTCCGGCGGCGCCTCCATCTTCAGATCGATCATATCCTGATGGGGAGGACCGCCCGGGAGATAGATCATGATGACGGACTTGTGCGAGCGGCGAATTCCGCCCTGGGCTTCAGCCCGAAGAAGGTGTGGCAACGCCACTCCACCGAGCCCCAGCGCGCCGATCTTCAAAAAGTTCCGCCGTGAGAAGCCGTCACAAAAACGGGACGAGTGGCCAAGGATGGTCAGCATGCGTTCATTTTACCCGACTGGTCAGCCGACCAATTCCCGCATCGGCTGATAGCCATTGTCCACCAGGTATTGCGGCCGGCCGGTCAGATCATCCACCGTCGCCTTGTTTACGTCGATGCCCAGGCTGTGATAAAGCGTGGCAAACACCTCGCCAAAATGCACCGGCCGATCCACGGCCTCTCCCCCGAGGCGATCCGTGGCGCCGATGAGTTGGCCGTGTTTCATGCCTCCGCCGAACAAAAGCCCGCAAGAGACCCGCGGCCAATGATCCCTGCCGCCATCCTTATTGATCGTGGGTGTCCTTCCAAACTCGCCCCAGACCACGACGGAAACATCCTTGTCCAGGCCCCGTTGATGCAAGTCCTCGACCAGCGCGCTTACGCCCTGATCCAATAGCGGCAAGTCCTGACGAAGTGCATCGAAATTCTGCCCATGATGGTCCCAACGGCTGAATGCCACTGTCACGCAACGCGCACCCGCTTCCACCAGGCGCCGGGCAATCAAAAAGTGCTCCATTAACTTGGGCCCGCCATCATCGCGATTCTTCGGGTCTCCTTTCCCATAACGCTCGCGCACCTTCTGATGCTCCTTCTCAATGTCGAGCGCCTCCAGCAGCTTGCTCGACGTGAGGATGCCAAAGGCCTGCTCGTTGAATGCATCCATGCCTTCCATCATGCCACTGGCATCCATGTCCCGACGGAAACCATCAAAGCTGCTCAGCAGTGCTTTCCGGTCGCCCAGGCGGTCCAAGGTGACACCGTTGAGCACCATGTCGTCCTTGCCGCCTCCTTTGTTAGGCTGAAACGGCGCGTGGGCTACTCCCAGAAACCCCGGCTGGCCATTGTCCGACCAAGGGACGTGGCCCATCTTTGGCGCCAAACCGACAAAGGGTGGAATAGCGGGATCAGCCGGCCCGTAAAGTTTGGATAACACCGATCCCAAACAGGGCCATCCGCCTGGTGCCTGGCTGCGCGCCACGCGCCCGCTCAGGCATTGAAAGGCGTTGTGATCGTCCAACGCTCCCACGATCGAGCGAATGAGGGTCATCTTGTCCATGCACTTGGCCAGCAAGGGCAGATGCTCACAAATCTCGATGCCCGACACGCGGGTGGGGATCGGTTTGAACTCGCCGCGGATTTCCGAAGGAGCCTCCATCTTCAAATCGAACATGTCCTGGTGCGGCGGGCCGCCCGGCAAGAAAATCATGATGACAGCTTTGTGCGAACGACGAATACCGAGCTGGGCCTCGGCCCTCAATAACTGCGGCAGGGCAACGCCGCCCAGGCCCAAAGCGCCAATCTTCAGGAAGTTCCGGCGTGAAACACCGTCGCAAAAGCGATTCTGGTGACCGAGGATCGTAAGCATAAGATCTTTCCCGGTTGTCGTTAGCCAGCCCAGTGCCGACCCAACACTCAGGGCAATCATCTGCCGCTGTAAGCCCCTGTCAAGCTTCGATCTAAGAGGATCGACAGGTCGATAAGCGTGCTATCGGCAACGAGCCCGACGGCATTCGTCAAGCCGGGAACGAACGACGGTTCCGCAGGAACCGACCCTCCAGGGAAAGCTGGGACGCGCAAGGCAGAGCGCTACGTCGGCACGCTCAAGCCAGGAGCTTGGTGACGATCTCGCCATGGACGTCGGTGAGGCGGAAGTCGCGGCCCTGGAAACGGTAGGTGAGTTCCGTGTGATCGAAGCCGAGGAGGTGCAGAATGGTCGCCTGCAGGTCGTGCACATGCACGCGGTCCCGGACGGCATTAAACCCAAACTCGTCCGACTCGCCCAATGTGAAGCCCGACTTCACGCCGCCGCCGGCCAGCCACATCGTGAAGCAATTCGGATGATGATCGCGCCCGTCGCTTCCGCCCTGCACCATCGGCGTGCGGCCAAATTCACCGCCCCAAACAACGAGCGTATCCTCGAGCATGCCGCGCTGTTTCAAGTCCCGCACCAGCGCGGCGCAAGCCTGATCGGTATCGCGGCAATTCTTTTTCAGGTCGTTTACCAGGTTGCCGTGCTGATCCCAGGCTTCGTGAAAGATTTGAACAAAGCGCACCCCGCGTTCCACAAGCCGGCGCGCGAGCAGGCAAGTGCTGGCAAACGTGTTTTTGCCGGGCTCGGCGCCGTACATGTCCAGAATGTGCTTGGGCTCCTTCGAAAGGTCCATCAACTCAGGCGCGCTGCTCTGCATGCGATAAGCCATTTCGTAGGAGTTGATGCGCGTGGCGATTTCCGGGTCGCCGACCACATCGAGCCGCTTTTGATTCAGATTTCGAATCGTATCGAGCGTGTCGCGCTGCACCTGGTCGTCGAAGCCTTTCGGGTTTGAAAGATACAGCACCGGGTCGCCCACATTGCGGAAGAGGGTGCCCTGATAAACCGAGGGCAGAAAGCCTGCGCCCCAATTGGAAGAACCGCCGCTGGTGCCTTTGGACCCCGTGCTGAAAACGACGAAAGCGGGCAGGTCCCGCGATTCGCTCCCCAGCCCGTAAGTGACCCAGGACCCGATGCTCGGCCGGCCAAACTGCTGGGAACCGGTATTCATGAAAATCTGCGCCGGAGCGTGGTTGAAGGCGTCGGTGACCATCGACTTAACAATGGCAATGTCATCCACCACGGTCGCGAGGCTTGGCAGCAAATCGGAAAGTTCCGCGCCGCACTGACCGCGCTTTGCAAACGGGAATTTGGGGCCGAGCAGCTTGGAATTGGGCGTGATGAAGGCGGTGCGATAATCCTTGATCAGGTCGGCGGGAGGCAGTTTTCCGTCCCATTTTGCCAATTCCGGCTTGTGATCGAACAGCTCGAGATGGCTGGGCGCACCGGCCATGAAAAGGAAAATAACCCGTTTGGCCTTGGGAGTGTGATGAGATCGCCGTGGCGCAAGGGCATTGGTCGCTGCGGCTGCCGCAGAACCCCCTTCGCGGAAAAGACCGCCCAACGCAATCGCTCCAAGACCCACGCCACACTGTTGGAAAAACCAGCGGCGTGTGACCACTGCCGGGTCCTGGT
>CAZCUL010000675.1:0-3805 GCA_964501475.1 uncultured Verrucomicrobiota bacterium
GGTCCCACCTCCAAAGGTCGAACCCGAAGCCGGTTCGCAGATCAATGTCAGATTGGTATCGCAGTTGTCGCTCGCTTCGGTCGTGTAATTCACCACTGTCCCTCCAGCTCCAGCGCATTCCACCACCAGATTGCTCGGACAGAGAAGGCTCGGCGCACTCGTGTCCACCACCACTATCTCGAAGGAACACATGTCCGAACCCTCGCCGTTAGTAGCAGTGCATATAATCGTATTCGTGCCTACAGGAAACGATGAACCTGAGGGCGGATTGCAGCTAATATCTGCTCCTTCCGTGGCGCCTACCGAGAATATGACCACAGCGGAGCACTGGTTGGCATCATTGGTGGTCAAAATGTCCTCCGGGCAGGTAACCGTCGGAGCTGCGGCGTAAGCCGACCAGCCTGTCAGCGACATTCCAATAATGAAAACGGCGAAGAGCGACCACACTGCCCGCCCTAGAAGCGCCACGGAACGCGCAATCCAGGAAAACAAAAGGAATTCGTGCCTACACACCATAACGTTCTCGCTTCCGACTTAGATCACCATTTGAGTTATAACAGGGCATTCGTGCGCTTTCGGCTAATCAACCTCCATGTATAAAGTGCCGGCCGTCTGTAGAGACGTATTGAGCCTACCAAAGCTACCAACACGACCTGCCTAGGGATTACGCGAGATACAATCGGAAATTCCTTAGAAAACTTAACCGGCTTCCTAGCGGGCACACATTGCTAGTGTGGCACTTAACTGTCTCTGTACTGAAGTCTTAGGCGGGCATCCTGCCTATTTGACAACTCGCATCTACTTCACGGGGCAAGCGATTGCAGGAAAACCCGCCCGCGAGGTCAAGCCGGAAGGATGGGACGAAGGGAGCAGACAGGCATTCCAACAATTACAGATGGGGCGGATCGGGGGAAAAGAGCTTGAAACTTAACCCCTCGGACGTGGTGGTGCCGCTCCAAACTACAATATGGAAGTATTTCGCGATTCGCTCGTAATCGGGCAGCAACGAAAAATCCAGCCATTCTTTGAGAAACCCGGTCTCGCCACCGATGCGGTTCCCAAAAGGCGCTCCCTGAAACAAGGTGGCCAGTGCTCCGGACTCTTTCTTTAAGGTTTCCACCGTCGCCCGCATGGTAGCTCTCTGGTCTTCGAAACCGAACAATCCAGTTCCCATTCCGCCCACTTTCTCCGCCGCTTCCATCAGACCGGGTGTTTCTCGGAGAATACGTCCCGAACTACTGCTACCGGCCCGCAAATATTCCTCTAAGGCTGAAACGTCAGCCGAGAGAGCCGTATACCCGCCACTGGCCGCGAAATTCAATTCCCGATTCGCCGATGCCTCACCCTGAAGGCCAGCCGCCGGTAGGGGCATGGTGTAAATGGTTCGGCCCAAAAACTCGCGCTCCTTCACTTTACCGCCCCGAGCGGGCATTAATGACCCAACAGCCTTTAAAGCAGCCGCAAGCTGCTCAGGCCGAGGCGAGCTAACCAGTGTGACAGTCGGCGGAGAGGTCAATCCCGCCAACGTCATTTCGCGAGGCGCCTTCTTGTATGAAATAATGTCGTCGCCCAGGTTGCCGATCAGGTTCTCCCTTAGATCGAAATTTGGATCCTTGTCCTTGCCGGCATTCTCCACCAAGAGTTTGAAAACACCTGCCAGATGGGGGGAGACCTCGCTCAACATATTCTCGAAGGCGCTGAATGCCTTGGCCAGATCCACGCGCCAACGCAAAAACTCCACCGAATCGGCCGGCACAAACGATGGTGGCGCCGCATCCTTCGATTCGAACGACAACAGCTTGAAAAGGCCACGGCGCTGAGACGGTGGAACCCGAACCTGCATCTCCGTGAGCCAACCGCCGGAAAGTTCCCGCACACCGAATGCTACCGACTCCAGGCCTGTCAGACCCAAAGCATTGAAGACCGCATCCGGGCGCGGCATGGCAAATGGTTGTTCGGACTGGTCCGACTGCTCCTTGGCGATAGTTTTCATGAACAAGTCCAGGATCGCCTTCACGTTTACCCAGCCGTAGCTCTCAGCATCGCGAAACATGGAAGTGTAGCCAGCGGCAAAGGACGCCTGCTCGCTCAAACTGGCCACCCCACCGCCAGCTTGTCGGATCAGAATCTTCTCGATCGCCGAGACGGAGTTGCCTACGATCAGCAGCGAATCCGACTGTCCGACAATGCATTCGATCTTCTCGTCCGACTCCTGTTCCTCCGCCCCCTCCTCCTCATCCGCAAAAACCTTCTTCAGAACGTTTTTCAAGTCCGCCTTGGTGAAGATAAACGTGCTAAATTGAACGTCGCGAAGAGTCTGCCTTCGAATCGGCCTTCCGCTGTCGGTCCACCTGTTTCTCACCTCGTTTAGATTCTTCTCGAGTTGCTCCGCTTTGTCGCCAGTGTCCATCAGCAGCACGAAAGCCGGCAATGTCCCGGCCTCGGCACCGGCAACGTCGAAACTGACCGCGAATGTGAGTTGTCCTTGTGCAAGGCCGGTGTAATCCGAAAGCTTGACGCCGAATTCGCGTTCCAACGGAGCGATCACCTTCTCTTTGAGTTTTGAAGTGAACTTGTCTCGAAACGCCTTCATGGCCGGATCCTGCCAAAGCTGAACCGACGGCCAGTTGCTGGTAGTCTTGCGAGACTCATCCACGCTTGGGATTGTGAACATCACCAAGGTGTCTTGCGGCAGAAGCTTGTCGGGCGGAGGCACGGCGCCAACGCAAAACGACGCAGCAAGAGCAAGAGGAGTAACAATGAAAAGGAATCGTGTCATAAATTGTGGCAATCAGGTTACGGCAAAAGGCGAGGGGGGTGATCCAGAGCGATCAACGGTTTTCATCTGTTCATTCATCATTTGATTCAGCGGATTCTTCAGCGCGTTTAATGCGGCTGGGAGGATCCAAGTAGCGATACGGGTTGCTCGGATTATCGTTGTCATAGGCGTAGGCATCACGATGCTTCAAAAAGTATTTCACTGCGTCAATCGGAATAGCGAAGCCGATACCTTCAACGAAGGCGATCTTCATATTCGTGACGCCCACCACTTCGCCACGCAGGTTGAACAAAGGCCCACCACTGTTCCCTGGATTAATTTGAGCCGTGGTTTGGAGATATAGCTCACCTTGAAACTGGCGCGTTTTGGTGCTGACAATACCTTCTGTTACCGTCCGCTCCAAACCCAGGGGGCTCCCGATGGCAAAAACGCGCTCGCCCACAGCCAAAGCATCAGAATGCCCGAACTGGACCTTGTGAAAGTCTGGCGCGTCTTCGTTTTCAATCTTTAGGAGCGCCAAATCCTGAAACTTGTTCATGGCAGTTATGCGCACCTCCTTGTAAACCTTTCGTTCGAGCTGTCCTCCTATTTGATGGTAAACCTCCACTGCGATTTGCGTTTCGCCCTCAATCACATGGAAATTTGTAATCAGGTAGCCTTCCTCGCTAATAATGAAGCCTGAGCCGAGTCCGCTGGGTGTGCGCACTTGGACGACAGCTTCGCCCAAGTGGTTCACTAACTCTCGGACTGACTTTTCCGGCCGCGATCCCCGAGCAACGTCGAAGATTTGGTCTGCAGCCGGTACAGAAGCAGCCGCCACTGGCGCAGGGGAGTTGGTCGGCGCACTCTCGGTGGAAATCCGGATGATCTGCGAACGCGGAATTGAAAGGACGTCAAAACCGAGGTCAACCACCACATAGTCGGGCTTCTCTGCCAAAATAGTGCCCGAGACGTAAACTTTCTCTTTCATCTGGATCAACTCGGCCGGAGCGATTAACACTACTCCCAACGTCGCAGCCGCGATCG
>CAZCUL010000676.1:0-10952 GCA_964501475.1 uncultured Verrucomicrobiota bacterium
TGCCGGAGGTTCGCGGCGGTGTCCGACATCCACAAGTCAAATTGCTGTTTTTCCGCAGGCGACAAAATGCTCGAAATCTCCCCCTCCTGCGCAAGCCGCAACCGGCGCAGTTCCGCCCGGTCCGCCGGACTGAATTCCTCCCCATCCTCCCATTGCTTTTGGCGAAGGCGCGCCTGCTCGTCCGCATAACGCTCGACAATGTCCCGGACTTCCATCCGCTTCTCTTCCGTCAAAAACGGCAGCCGCCGCTGGTAGTAGTCCTCCTGCCCTTTCAGCTTGAGCCGTTCGGCCACCAGATCGAAACCCATCAATTCCCGAATCACCTCGCGCTTCTCCCGGTCCACGGTTCGCTCCTCGCGCAGCCATTCGCGCTGGTCGTAGTCATTCATCAGTTCCGTTTCCTCCGGTTGCCAGTAATTGAGCTCTTCCCGCAGTGGGTAAATGGCGCGCAGCCGGGGCGCGTAAAGCTTGTCGATGTCCGCAATGATGATGTCGCGAATGGTCTGTTCCGGACAGCCAATCGAGCGCAATCGCTCGATGTACGTCCGGTAGTCCTCCGACTCGATCCGCCGCCAGCGGAAATCGATTGCGTCCTCCGGCTCGAACGGGCCCTCTCCGTCGCCGGTAATCGTGACAAAGTTCGTCACCATCACGGCGGCTTCGGGGGCGGCGATGGATTGAGAAACCTGCGACTGCCGCCATACCAGGTAGAGCAATAACCCCAGGTTCAGCACCAGCAACAGGCTCATCCATTTGACCAGCTTCAGCATCGCTTGGCCTCCAAGCTACAACCGCGCCTCGGGCAAGCAAAGCCTGAAGCGCCTTAGCCCACGGGCGTCGTGCAGTAAGCGCACCGCCTGGCCTTGAGGGGAATGGTCGATGCGCATTCGGGACATTCCTTGGTCGTGGCGGCGGGAGGCGGACCCTGCGGTTTGGTTTTCATCCGGTTGATCTGCCGCACTACGACGAATAGCACGAAAGCCACAATGAGGAAGTCGATCACGGCCTGCAAAAAGCCGCCGTAAGTCAGAATCGGCGCCGTGGCAGCCCTGGCTGCTTCGAGCGTGGGATAGCTGTTGCCATCCAGAGCAATGAAGAGGGACTTGAACTCGACCTTGCCCAAAATCATACCCAACACGGGCGTGATGAGATCCGCCACCAGCGAAGACACGATTTTGCCGAAGGCTGCGCCAATAATGACGCCAATGGCGAGGTCGATGACGTTGCCCCGCATGGCGAACGCTTTGAATTCTTTGAATAGGGCCATAGTAGATTCTCCGTTGCGAAGTTTGTTTCCCACTCATGGCGCCGGACCCGCTTGGGAGGCGCTGGCAAGCGTCTAACCGAGCGTTGGTTATTTGTAAAGGCTCGAGGAGGCGGCGCCGCGGAAGATAAACGGCGGACCGGTTTGCGCCGCGTGGAAACAGCTCTCCGACCAACGACCGGATGCTACCAGAACAGCGGCTGGTGGCCGGCCGGTGGTTTTAAGCCAAGAGTCTTGTAAGCCAGTTCCGTGGCCACCCGGCCTTGAGGCGTGCGCTTCAGATATCCTTCCATTATCAAGTAAGGTTCATAGACCTCTTCTATGGTGTCGGGCTCTTCGCCCACCGCGACCGCCATCGAGCTGAGTCCCACCGGTCCGCCGCCAAATTTCGTAACGAGGGTTTCCAGGATGCGCTTGTCCATCTCGTCCAGGCCATTTTGGTCGATCTCCAGCATGGCCAGAGCGCCATCCGCCACCGCGGCGGTGATTCGGCCGTCGTGCCGCACCTGGGCAAAGTCGCGCACGCGACGCAGCAGATTATTGGCGATGCGCGGTGTGCCCCTGCTGCGCCGGGCGATTTCCCAGCCGCCGCGATCATCGATCTCGACGTTCAAGAGGCGCGCGGACCGCAACACGATTTGCTGCAACTGTTCGGCATGGTAATAATCGAGCCGCTCCCGAACGGCAAAGCGAGTGAGCAACGGCGCGGTCAACAATCCGCTGCGGGTGGTAGCCCCGATGAGCGTGAACCGCGGCAGATTCAAACGCACGCTTCGGGCGTTGGGACCCTGGTCGATAATGATGTCCAGCTTGAAATCCTCCATCGCCGGGTAGAGGTATTCCTCGATGTTCTTCTGCAGGCGATGAATCTCGTCAATGAAAAGCACATCGCCCTCTTCAAGGTTGGTGAGCAACCCGGCCAGGTCGCCGGCTTTCTCGATGGTGGGGCCGCTGGTGCTTTTGAGGCTTGTCCCCATGGCCTTGGCAATGATGTTCGCCAGGGTCGTCTTGCCCAGCCCGGGAGGGCCGCTCAGGAGAATGTGATCGATGGCTTCGCCGCGTTGGCGCGCAGCCTCGACGGCGATTTCAAGCCGTTCTTTGACCTTGGCCTGGCCGGTGAACTCGGAGAACAAGGAGGGCCGCAATGTTAGTTCCAATGCGGCGTCGGGTTTGTTCAACGATGAAACGGCTCTTTCCGGCATTACTGGAAAGGATGAGAAAAGCGCGTCGGCGCCGCAAGGCGAATTGTGGCGCCGGAGCGCGGCTCTCCTCAGCGCAGCAGATGGAAAGCGCGAGACACGGAAGAATCCCCGGAGCCTTTTCGAGTTCGTTCGTGCTGCGGAGGACAGCCACACGCCGCAAAATAAGAATTGCCGAATGGCGTGTCGTTGCCTGCTTGCCAGCCGGGCTCCAGGCTGCGCACAATCCGGCGTTTCGATTGGGTCATGAAAGTCGGAGTCTTCACAGTCATTTTGAGTTCGCAAAAGCTCGAGCCGGCGCTCGACTATCTGGCCGGTCTGGGTGTGCAAGCTGCCGAAATCGGCGCGGGCGGCTACCCCGGCAATGCCCACTGCCCCGTGGATGCGATGTTGGCGAGCGAGCGGAAGGCCCGGGCGTTTTTGCGCGCTTTCAAATCGCGCGGGCTGGAGATTTCGTCGCTCTCGTGTCACGGAAACCCGCTTCATCCCAATCGGAAGATTGCCGCGGGTCACGATGCGGCCTTTCGCAAGGCGGTTCGCCTGGCGCGCAAGCTTGGTGTGGACGTGGTGACGACTTTCAGCGGTTGCCCCGGAGGCGCGCCGGGCGATAAACAGCCGAATTGGGTCACCTGCGCCTGGCCGCCGGAATACCTCGATATCCTGGATTACCAATGGAACAAGGTGGTGGTTCCCTATTGGAAAAAGGCGGCCGCTTTTGCCCGGGAGCATCGAATCAGGAAAATCGCGCTCGAAATGCACCCCGGCTTTGTCGTGTACAATCCGGCGACTCTTCTGAAGCTGCGCCAGGCGGCCGGGCCGGCCATTGGGGCGAACTTCGATCCGTCGCATTTGTTTTGGCAGGGCATCGATCCCTGCGCGGCGGTCCGGGAACTTAAAGGCGCCATTTATCACGTTCACGCCAAGGACACCGCCATCCACGAATGGAACTCGCGCAGGAACGGGGTGCTGGACACCAGGCATTACAGCGACGAGATGAATCGCTCATGGATTTTCCGGACGGTTGGTTATGGCAATCCGCGCCGGTTCTGGTGCGATTTTGTCTCGGCGCTTCGGTTGGTCGGCTACGACGGCGCGCTTTCCATGGAACACGAGGACAGCCTCATGACGGCGCGGGAAGGACTCGAGAAGGGCGTGCGCTTTTTGCAAAGCATCGTCCTCCAGGAAATCAAAGGCAAAGTGACTTGGGCCTGATATGGAGCAAGCTTTGCAAGGCTGGCTATCCGCCATCCACCCAGGAAACGGCATAGTCTGAAATAACCGATGGCGCATCCCGTCTTTTACGATACACACGCGCATTTGGATTATCCGGATTACGCGCAGGACCTGGAGCAGGTGATCGATCGTGCGCGCGAGGCTGGCATTGCCACGATCATTTGCATCGGGACCGATATCGAGAGCAGCCGCCGGGCAATTGCGCTGAGCGAACGTTTTCCCGCCGTCTTTGCCGTGGTGGGCTGGCATCCGAGCTACGTCGAGCAGGCTCCCGAAGAGTTCGCGCCTGCCTTGAGGGAACTGGCAGATCACCGGAAGGTGGTGGCATTGGGCGAGACCGGCCTGGATTACCATCATCTGCCCAGCTCGCGGAAGGATGCGCCGGGCGGAGACGACGAAGCCTACAAACGCCGCCAGGCTGCCCTGTTCCGTCAGCATCTCCAGGTGGCCGCAGACCTGGGGCTCAACTGTGTCATCCATCAGCGCGACGCATTTGAAGATACAGTCCGGCAACTCGAACCTTTCGCCGGGCGGGTTCGCGGGGTTTTTCACTGCTTCGGAGGCGATGCCGCCGCGATGCAGCGCGTGGTCGCTCTCGGATCACTGGTCAGCTTCACCGGCATCGTCACCTTCAAGAACGCCCAAAGCGTCCGCGAAACAGTTGCGGCGACGCCGTCCGGGAAATTGATGCTGGAAACCGATTGCCCCTATCTGGCGCCCGTGCCGTATCGCGGCAAACGCTGTGAACCCGCCTACGTGAAGGAAATCGCCCAGACCGTCGCACAGGTCCGCGGCTGTTCACTCGATGAATTGAGCGCGGCCACTTGCGCCGCCGCACACGAGTTTTTTCCAAAGCTGGCCGGAAAGTAGAACAGCGCGCCTCGGTAAGCCGGTAGCCGGTAGGCCCCGACGCACCCGACGCACCCGACGTACCGACGTACCTTTCTGCGGACGGGAGGCCGAAAGCCCGGCTGAGACCATGGTTTCAAAACAGTCTGGCCATTTCCGATTTTCCCGGCATAATCGAAAGCGCCCAAAGCAGAATCCCAAAAGTCACGTTAAGCCTATGAAAACGTATCAAGCAGGGGACATTCGGAACTTCGCTATCGTCGGTCACGCTTCTTGCGGAAAAACGTTGCTCAGTGAAGCCATGCTGGCTTGCAGCGGAGTCATCGGGCGCATGGGAAGCATTGCCGCCGGCACCACGACTTCCGACTACCACGTGAGCGAAAAGGACCACCAGATTTCGGTGCATGCCACCTTGCTGCACACCGAATGGCTGGGCAAAAAGTTCAACTTCATCGACACGCCGGGCTATTTCGATTTCATCAGCGAAGCACTCACGGCCTTGCGGGTGGCCGATTTTGCGTTGGTGGTGGTGCACGCGCATTATGGCCCTGCGCCCGGCACGGCGCGAGTGTGGCAATGGGCCAGCGAGTTCGGCATTCCCAAAATGTTTGTCATCAATGGCATGGACCGCGAACACGCCAATTTTGACGCCGTCCTCGCCCAGCTTCGGTCCAGATTCGGCGAACGCGTCTTCCCTCTCAGCCTGCCCGCCAATTCAGGCCCGGGATTCAATCAAGTGCTGGACGTTTTGCGCAGCGAGGTCATCACTTACGCGACCGATGGCAGTGGAAAGTTCGAGGAATCCGCAGCCAGCGGCGGACTGAAAGAGAGGGTGAGCGAGCTGCACAAGACCTTGATCGAATACATTGCGGAATCGGACGATTCGCTGATGGAGAAGTTCTTCGAACAAGGCAGCCTTTCTGAGGAGGACTTGCGCGCCGGCGTCCACAACGCCATTCAGAAACAGGTTTTTATCCCGCTGTTCTGCACATCCGCGGAAACAGACGTAGGTGTGGCGCGCCTGATGGATTTTATCGCGAAGTACGGCTCGTCGCCGGTCGATCGGGAAAAGGTCCAGGCATTGGACGCGAACGGTTCGCCGACGGAAGTGGACTTGAAGGGTCCCGATCCGGTTCTTTATGTGTTTAAGACCACTCAGGAGGCCCAATTCGGCGACCTGTCGATGTTCCGTCTCTATTCGGGATCCATCCACATGAGCATGGACCTTTATAATAGCGACCGAAAAATCACCGAGCGCATCGGCCAACTCTACCAGTTGAACGGGAAGAATCGCAGCACGGCTGAGCGGCTCAACGCCGGGGACATGGGAGCGGTGGTGAAGCTGAGAGACACGCACACCGGCAACACCCTTTGTGGCGCCAAACGGGTGGTCAGTCTGCCCAAGGCGAATTATCCCAGGCCGAACATTCACGCCGCCCTTAAACTGAGGTCGAAAGGCGAGGAAGACAAAATAGCCACCGGCCTGGCCGCGCTGCATGAGGAAGACCCCACCTTTCTCTACCATGTCGATCCGGAGTTGCGGCAAACCGTCATTTCCGGCCAGGGCGAGTTACACTTGCAGGTGGTGGCGGAACGGCTGCGACGCCGTTACAAGGTCGATTTCGAGCTCATCGAACCCAGGATCCCCTATCGCGAAACCATCAAAGCCCTCGCCGACTCGAAGTTTCGCCACAAAAAACAGACCGGAGGCGCGGGCCAGTTTGCCGAAGTCTGGATGCGCATCGAGCCCAGGGCCCGCAACACCGGTGTGGATTTCAAGCAATCGCTCACCGGCCAAAACGTGGATCGGGTCTTTGTGCCTTCGGTCGAAAAAGGGGTGATGTCCGCCTGCGCTGAAGGCATCCTGGCCGGATATCGGGTCGTCGATCTGAAAATCGATTTTTACGACGGCAAAATGCATCCGGTGGACTCGAAGGACATCGCATTTCAGATTGCGGGAAAGGAAGCGTTCAAAGAGGCTTTCCGGAATGCCCGGCCCTGTTTGCTCGAGCCGATTTGCCACGTGGAGATTCAGTGCCCGGAAGATGCCATGGGCAGCGTCATCGGCGACTTGTCGAGTCGCCGCGGAAAAATTCAAGGCATTGAAACAGCAGACGGTTTCCAGATCATCAAAGCCCAGGTCCCCCAACGGGAGCTTTACCAGTATTCAACCGCGCTGCGGTCTTTGACGGGCGGGCGCGGCTTGCATACCGAGGAGTTCAGTCACTATGAAGAAATGCCGCGCGAACTCGAACAAAAGGTGATTGCCTCGAGCAAAACGGCGCCGGACGAGGCGTGAGTCAAAACAGTTAAGAGGGTTGAAAGGGGAAGAGGTTGCGGTCGGCATTAACGCCGCATCACAGTTGAACGTCCTCGGGCCGGACCTCCAGGCATTCGTCCTGGTCTTCCCAAACCATCGCCGGAAAATGTTCGAGGAGCCTGGGCGCGAGTTCCTTTGCTGCTTCGCCCAAAAGGATTTCCGCCTGCTTGGCGGCCTCTTCGAAATGCCCATCGTAATTGCCCGACCGCTTTCGCCGCGCGTCGTCCCAGTGCGCCACGGCATGGACCGGCGCGTATCGTTCCGCCCAATTTCGGAGGCTGCTCTGCAGTTCTTCCGGAATCTCCTCGAACGGCACGCAGGCGTCACCGCAATGCTGGCAGATCAATCCCGTTTCCACCATGTCCCGGGTGAATAGAGGCAGCAGCGGGGCGCGGCAGCAGATCGCCTCGGGGTAGGTGGGAGGAATCGTGACCAGCCGCTTCAACCAGATCTGACGATCATGGCCCAGTTGGGCTCCCAGCCGGTAGGCTCCCAGCAGGGGATGCGACAAGCGCCAGGAGCGTCCCGCAAGCTGGCCGAGCGTCTGGGCCAGCCATCGCGCCAGGCTAAGATCATCGAGATCCCGAAACACAGTGCTGTATTCCTTCCAAAGCCGATCCAGGGGCGAGTCGGACATGCTTGTCATTCGCGCAACCATAGGATGCCCCGGCAAAATCCAAAGCTCAAAAACAAGGGGCTTCGGCGCGCGCTCCAGTTTCCGGATCAGCGAAACCTGGTTTTGACCAAAACAAAAGCGATCCCGATCCCCACCTCCAGGTTATGTAGCTAAGCGGCAGCAAACCTCCATGAACTATGAAGAATTGTGTTCGCCTTGGGCCGCACGACTTCACAGGCCGATTTGGTTGAAGAGGTGAAGAAGAGTTCGTCGAAGTGGATGAAAGCCGATGGTGGCGTATCCGGGTTTTCGTGGCAGGCGGGATACGGCGCGTTTTCCGTTGGTGAATCGCAGGCCGACGCCGTGACCCGTTACATCCAGAATCAGGAAGAGCATCATTGGATGAAGACGAGGAGGCGATGCGCCGCTTCCGAGCGGGCGGGTGAACCTGTTCCTGGATGTCAGTGTGGTGCTGGCGGCCTGCGGGCGTCCGGCTGGCGCGTCGCGGACCGCTCCGCAATGAGTCTCGCGGCAGCGAACCGCGAGGGTGTATCTGCTGCTCAAGGAAGGCATTAAGGTGTCCGTGCCGGATACAGATTCGACACCTCACCCCGGCCGAGGCTGCCGCCGCAGTCCACACCCAAGTTCAGGGCGTGGCTTGCCAGGGCAGTCAGCGCCGCCTAAAACAACACCTGGTTTCTCAATATGATCGAAGTAGCTGTTTACGATACGAAGCCTTACGACCGGCATTATTTGGAGCAGGCCGGCAGCGGAATTCATTGGCGCTTTCACGAGTTTCGCCTGACGCGCGATACGGCGGCGACCGCGGAGGGCTCTCCCGTGGTCTGCGTTTTTGTGAATGACAGTCTCGACCGGGCGTGCCTGGAAAAGCTGAGCGCCGTCGGGGTGCGGCAGGTGGCGCTGCGTTGCGCCGGTTACAATAATGTCGATTTGACGGCCGCAGGGGATTTCAAGATCGGTGTCACGCGGGTGCCCGCGTATTCACCCCACGCGGTCGCAGAGCATGCTGTCGGGTTGTTACTCACCTTGAATCGCAGAATTCACCGGGCCTATAACCGGGTCCGCGAACACAATTTCTCATTGAACGGGCTGGTCGGTTTCGACGTGTTCGGAAAAACGGTGGGCATCGTGGGCACCGGCAGGATTGGGAAGATTGCCGCCGGGCTTTTCCGTGGATTCGAAGCCAGCGTGCTCGCGTATGATCCGATGCCCTCGCGGGAATGGGCGGCTTCCCACGGCGTTCGATATACCGACTTTGCCACGCTCCTCCGCGAGAGCGACATCGTGTCGCTGCATCTGCCTTTATTGCCAGACACATTTCATCTGCTGAACGCTGAAACGATTGATGCGATGAAAGAGGGGGCCATTCTGATCAATACCAGCCGCGGCAAACTGGTGGATAGCGCCGCGCTCATCCAGGCTCTAAAACAGGGCCGCCTGGGCGGTGTGGCGCTCGATGTTTACGAGGAGGAGGAGGGAATTTTTTTCGAAGACCTCTCGGACAAAGTGCTGCACGACGACGAACTGTCGCGACTGCTCACTTTTCCAAACGTATTGATCACCGCGCACCAGGCCTTTCTCACCCGGGAGGCGCTGCAGGAAATCGCCCGTGTGACCGTGACCAATGTGCTGAACTTCGAGCACGGCAAGCCGTTTTTGAAAGGCACCACACTGGAATAGCGCTTTCCGAAATTGGCCTTGCCCGGTTTTCTTGGGATTGAGGAGCAAAAGGCAAAGACCAGCCAAAAAACTGCGATGCGCCGTGCCAGCTCGCGGTTTTGGGCGCTTTACACCATCGGAGGCGATGCATACAGTCGCGTTATGGCTTCTGAATTTGATGCTTCAGAGTTCGTAGATGACGATTTGCAATCGGCTCGAAAAGGCGGTCCAAGTGCTTCCACCGCTGTGGCCGCCGCCAACGCCAAACGGGCCCCTTCCCGCGAGGAAATCGACGCCAGAGTCAACGAAATGCAGCAAAAGCTCGCTGACTTGAAACGCGCTCAGCAGGAACTGGATCGGGAACGGGCTGTCCTCGAGGAGACCCGCCGGCGCCAGGCCGAATTCACCACCGGTCGCGAGGAAATGTTGCATCATTTAACGCGCGGCCTCGAAATCCTGGAAAAGGCGGAATTCGCGGCCCGGCGCGATGCGGAGCAAATGGCCAGGGCGCTGCAGGAGTTCCGCGAGTCGCTCTCGCGAATTCAGGAAATTCGCGATGACACCTGGACGAAGGAGAACCTGAGCCTCGAATTGAGCCGCGCCTCCGCCATTGTGGACAACGCGCGCATGGCCTGGAACGCGGCCTTGTTGAAGTTCCCGGTCCTGTCCAGTGCTTCGCAAACGCAGCCCGGCCAGGAAACTGCCCTGCCCGGGTCGGTACAAAACCTCTTCCAGCAGCAGAACTACGCCGAATTGTGCAAGTTGGGTCTGGCATTGACCTGGCCGCTGGCATTGACGGCGCTGGCTATTTTCCTCGCATTGCTGCTGGGCCGTTAAGCCCATGGGCGTCTTTAAAAACAAGTCCAATCCACTTTCCGAACGAGCCCAGCGGCTGCAGGAGCAGATTTCCGAACTTGAGGCGCAAATCCAGCACTTGAGCGACTTGCAGACGCAACTGCCGCCGCCTTCTCCTGTTGACGAAAAACAGGAGCTCCCGGAAGCGGCGCCCGAGAAAGCCCCGCCCCGCCGTTCAAAGTCGAAAGCTTCTCCGGAGACCGGCCCGCCTCCCAAGGTTGTCCGCAAGGAACCACTTCCCAAGCTCCGGTCCACAGCTCTGCCCCAGGGCCAGACCATTGTCCCCCCGCAGCCGGAGCCGCCGCCATCTGTGCCCGAAATCGAGGATACGGCCCACGAGGAGACGAATCCTTTCCGGCCTCATGGGGAGCGGACGCAGGAACGAACGCAGGATCTGGGCGTGCGCAGGGACAGTGTGGGCGAAAGGTGGCGCCGGTTTAAAAGGCATTTTCGCGGCCCGCCGACCTCGAATCCAAAACTGGTGAATTATCTGGCCGCAGGCAGCATTCAGGGTTTGCGTCCATTGCGATACGAGAAGCGAGTGGCGCGCAATCGATTTATCTTGCTGGTGATTTGCCTGGTGATTCTCCTTTGGGGCATCATCGCTGTCCTGGTCAAACGTTAAGAAACGAAATGGCGACTATGTCTATTTCCTTCGCGGCAATTATCGGCGTGGGCCTTTTGGTCCTCGGCATCGTGGCGCTCATTCTCTTCTGGAGATCGGATTAACAGAAAGCCGACCCGTTTTTGATCCCTTGACGCCACAACTATTGGTATGCTACCAACTCGATACCACTTCTGGAAGTGGTTGAGGTGCCGGATATGCGTTGCCCAAAGTGTGGTTGCCTGGATGATAAAGTGATTGATTCTCGCGCTTCTCGCGAAGGATCGACCATCCGCCGCCGACGCGAATGCCTCTCTTGCGAACATCGATTC
>CAZCUL010000677.1:0-4190 GCA_964501475.1 uncultured Verrucomicrobiota bacterium
TCCGCCCGCTGCTGCGCGGGCGGGGACATCGCAGCGCGATGTCCCTACCAGTTTCAGGGCATTGGAACCGGCCAGAAAACCGCTTTACAAGAGATCGAATCGCGTTACCCTCCGGTTAAAGACACGAAAGCATATGCGTAATTGGACATTTGCTGCGGGATTGGGGCTGGCGGTCCTGATGATGGGTTGCGCCGGGCCGGAACGCAAACTGGGACGAGGCATGTTGAATCTGACCGAGTTCGCCCGTGGCGGCGAACTTCGGCGGTCGATGGAGCAGACCGCCCTTTGGGATGGACCGAATCACGCGTTCACGACTGGTTTCTTTCGCGGATTTAATCGCAGCATGGCACGAACGGCCATCGGCGCCTACGAGGTGATCACTTTTCCATTCCCTCCTTATGAACCGATGCTGACCTCGACCAACGAATTGTTCCCGGATGAATCGGTGGCAACGACCCGCTATCCTTATGGCGGTTTGGTCCAGCCGCGTGGGCCGGTTTACCCTGCCAGTTACAGCCCCGGCTTGCTTTCAGATTCGATGTTCGCGACGGATACCGCCCTTGGGTTCAGCGGCGGCGATGTGGCGCCCATGGTGCCGGGAAGCCGCTTTCGCATCTTCAAATAGCGGGAGCACGGTGATGCTTTCGGCGCCAACGTCGCGGATGTTGGCGCCTTTTTTCTGTCCATGATCATCGAGAAAATATCGTGCTGCAAAGTCAACCTGCTCCTGAACATTCTAGGCAGGCGGACGGACGGATTTCACGAACTCGAAACCGTCATGCATCCGGTCAATCTGGCTGACCATCTCAGGTTCCAGCAGATCGAAGCCGGGATCGAGCTTGCCTGCAATTCGCAGCATCTCCGGACTGATTCGAGCAATCTCGTTTATCGCGCCGCCGAGCTTTTCTTGAAAGCCGCCGGGATTTCCAAAGGAGCGCGGATTCACTTGAAAAAAAACATTCCCCTCGCGGCAGGTTTGGGAGGGGGCAGCGGCAATGCGGCCGCGACGTTGCTCGGTCTAAACGATCTTTTCGGCCATCCCGTCGAGCCATCCGAAATGACGCGGCTGGCGGCGCATCTGGGATCGGACGTGCCGTTCTTTCTCCAGCCATGTCCGGCGCTGGCAACGGGCCGGGGTGAAAGGATCGTTTCCCTCGAGCCGTTTCCGGCTTTGAAAGAGGCGGCGTTTCTCCTGGTTCATCCCGGCTTTGGAGTTTCGACCGCCTGGGCATACGAAAGCTTGAGCGCCTTCCCGGACAGCTCGCGCGGTCAACCAGGACGCGCGCAGCAACTTGTGGAAGCGTTGGAAGCCACCGATCTGCGCGCGGCCGCCGCGCACTTTTACAACGCTCTCGAAGCGCCGGTGCTCAGGAAATATCCACTCCTGGCTTTGATCAAAGAGTTCCTGTTCGCAGAAGGCGCGCCGGTGGCGCTCATGTCAGGCAGCGGCTCAACCATCTTCGCCATTGTGCAGGATGTCGGCCAGGGCCGACGCCTCGAGGAGAAAGCCCAAGAGAGGTTCGGGCCGGTCTGGACTTGCGTGGTTCCGGTATAGCCGCGCATCCGTCAGAAGGCGCGGTCCCAAAAGCGGAATTCGCGATAGCCGAACGCCGCCAGTTCCGGGGGAACGCCCATGGCGGAGGAGATGTTGCGGACAGTTCCCCAGAAGAGCGCATTGAACGGCTCCACATACCAAAGGGCAACGAAGAGAAGCAGGATGCCGAAATTGGCAAATCCCATGATCCGGTCGCTCAGCTCCTCGGGCAGCCAGGGCGCGATGGCCCGGAAACCGTCCAACGGCGGCACCGGAATCAGGTTCAGGAGAATGGCGCTGATCTGGAGCAGGAATAAGAACGCCAATGAAATCGAGAGGATATTGGTGGGATCGGAACGCACCACTCCTGTTGCGAAAAACGCGGCGATGACGAAGGCCAAGACCAGATTTGCCGCCGGGCCGGCGAGCGAAACGCCCGTGCGCCAGGCCCGCGAGCGCAACAGGCTGTCATTGATGTAAACCGCGCCCCCGGGCAGTCCGATCCCGCCCAGCACGAGAAACACCATGGGGAGAACGAGACTGAAGAGCGGATGCGTATAGCGGAGTGGATTCAATGTCAGATAGCCCTTTTCCTCGACGGTGAAGTCGCCGCCCTTGTAAGCCACCCAGGCATGTCCGAATTCGTGCAGGCAGACCGAAAAAACCCAGCCGACCGCGACAATAAAGAAACATTCCATGACGCCCTATGCCCTACTGCGTCGTGGCTGTGACCACGACGTAATTCCGTTTGCCCTTCCGCAGAAGAAGATGCTTGCCGAAAAGCAAGTCGGCCGCCGCGATCATCCGTTGAGAATTGCTCTCGCGGACATTGTTCAAATAAATACCGCCGCCCTCGATGTCCTTTCTTGCTTGACCCTTTGAGGGGCACAAGCCGGCATCAGTCAGAAGGTCCGGCAGCGAGGCGCCGGCGCCTTCGAGTCTGGCCTTCTCGATTTCCTTCGAGGGAACTTCGCCCACCACGTCTCTGAAGGTCGCTTCCGAAACTCCTTCCAGGCCGCCTCCAAAGAGGATTTCGCTGGCGCGGACCGCGTTTTGCGTCTCGGTCGCCCCGTGGATCAAGTCGGTAACGGACTTCGCCAGCGCCTGGTGAGCAGCGCGAGCTTCCGGCTTTTGCAGATGTTGTTGTTCCAGGTCGTCGATTTCTTCGCGTGGGATAAAGGTGAAGTACTTGAGGTAACGGACGACGTCCCGGTCATCGGTTTGAATCCAAAACTGGTAGAAGCGATAAGGGCTCGTCCTTTCAGCACTGAGCCAAACGGCGCCCGCCTCGGTCTTGCCGAACTTTGTCCCATCGGCATTCGTGATCAGCGGCAAGGTAAGCCCGAAAACGTGCCGGCCCATTTTTTTACGGCAAAGATCGATGCCGGCGGTGATGTTGCCCCACTGGTCGCTGCCGCCAATCTGCAGCTCGCAGTTGTGATCGCGGCATAGCACGTAGAAGTCGAAAGCCTGCAGCAGCATGTAGCTGAATTCCGTGTAACTGATGCCGTGTTCTCGGTCTTCCATACGGGCCCGAACGCTTTCCTTGGCGACCATCATGTTCACCGAAAAATGCTTTCCCACCTCGCGGAGAAAATCGAGATAGGAGACACTGGCGGTCCACTCGGCGTTGTCCATGAGGCGGGCTGGATTTGCCTTTGCGTCAAAGTCGAGCAGGCGGCGCATTTCCTTCTTGATGCAGGCAATGTTGTTACCGAGCCGTTCCCGAGTGAGCAACTGGCGCTCGTGCACCTTGCCGCTCGGGTCTCCCACCAGGCCGGTGGCTCCGCCAGCCACCGCAATGGGATGGTGGCCGGTCAATTGAAAGCGGCGCAGGCCAAGCAACGGCACCAGATTCCCCACGTGCAGGCTGTCAGCCGTGGGATCGAATCCGCAATACAAGGTCAACCGCTCCGTCGAGAGGCGCTTTCCCAGCTCGGTCGTATCGGTGCAGTCAGCAAGCAAACTCCGCCACTGCAGTTCTTCCAGAACGTCCATTCGGGCCGAAGGTTATCGCCCCCGGCCCGCGGCTTCACAAGGGCAAATTCGTTTTATGTCTCAAACGCACTCAAACACCGCATCCGGACGCTGTCATCGGAGCACTGGCCGCAGCGCGTGAAAGCCGCCGGATTCTGTCGGCTTCAATCTCGGGCTTCGGATTGATTGCGGGCATCGTTGCGCGTTCACGCGGTTCCTCCGAAAAGCTTTTCCACCTTGGCTTTCACCGGTGGCGTGGTCGAGCACGTCTGACGGGCCTTTCTCATTTGTAGGAGACGAGGTTACGAGACTCATTATTTTCCCCCTTTCATTGGCGGTGTGGTGGCAAATCAATATCCGAATCTCCTGACGTCTTCTCCTGCAAAACAGTTCCCGGTGGCAACACTCGTCTTCCGGCATCAGCGTGGCGCATTTGCAAATACAGTTTCCAGAACGTCGGCCAAAATTCGGTTTCGAGCGGATGGAGTTTCGGATAGCCGGGCATTATCGCTCCTTTATGCCGACATCAGCATAACGGAGCTTATGCGGACATCGTGATTATGCGGACATGCAGTTGAGCGGCCCGATTTCGGTGGGCTTTGCGGTGGCTGATGTCCGCATAATCGCTAAAGACTATCCAGAAAAGCCAACACACGATCGCTCGGTTTGTAAGGAGCTA
>CAZCUL010000678.1:0-3056 GCA_964501475.1 uncultured Verrucomicrobiota bacterium
AGTTTCGCCGTCATCTCGCTCGTTGCCGCTATGGCCCCTGTTTCTTAGGGCGTGCTCGTTCGGTAAAAGGATTGGGGAGAGGTCAAGCCCGTGGTATCCACGAACTCAACGAGGCCACCGATCGGCATAGTGATGACGGCGAGAGGTTGGCCGTTGGGGCGCCACGGACCGGTGACGAATCTGGCACGTTCGATCTCGTAGGTCCGGCCGGGGACGCCGGTGAAGCGGAGATGGACCTCGTTGCCCACCACCCTCACTTTGATCACGCTGCCCACTGGTGAAGGGGGTTGGATGACATCCCAAAAGCCGCCCGCCAGCGAGTAACTACCGCCGCTCATCGTGCCGGCATCGGGCTGGCCGACGGTGCCGCTCACGGAGAAGGCGCCGCCGCTGCTGATGCCACCGCCACCAGCGATGGTGAACGAGTCAATGGAGTAAGATTGGGCTGACGCGGGACTGACGTTAGCGAGAAGAGTGACGCCGAGTGCGAATACGAAGGTGGTTTTCATGGGATGTTTCTTTATGGAGAGGTTAAGGTCTGCGAATTGAGACGGCGCCTCGCGTGGCGCTCAAGGTGCAGGGGGTGTTGATCATACCGCCAGGCGGCGAATTGTAATTGCCCGATCGGAGCAGGATCACGTCATTCCGACTGCCATCCGGGCTGATGACTTTGGACAACGCTGTAGAAACGGTGGCCAGGGGGGAATCCGCATCGGCGCCGGAAGCGTCATCGTTCCCGCCGACGGCGACGAACCAGGTTCTGCCGCTGCAAGCGAACCGCCGGCCCGCGTTGGCGTGCCTGCCCCAGATATCCATCTGCTCGGAAAGAAACTGGTCTTCCTGATGGTAGGACATGACGTTCAGCCAACTGGTGTTCACGCGCGCCTGCTCCTCGGCGGTCAACGCGCTGAACACCTTCCCCTGAAAATTGCTCCTGCTCAGACTGTCGCGATCGAGGAGGCAGCGGTGGTCTTCGATCGTGACGTCAAGGGCATCGCCGTCGCCGACCAGGAAAGGCGGGCCGTCGGTGCACTTGGGGTCTCCCGTGTGTGTATGTCGAAGGTCGAAGAAATGACCGACTTCATGCACGACCGTACCGGCAGTAAAAATAGTTCCACCGAGGCTGATCGAAGAACCTTGCCCGGGGAACGAGCACTGGCCGCTCGCGGAATTATTCACGTAGATGTTGATCGAATCTGCGCTCCAACTCCAGGTGGTCTGATCCGCCAGGGCGGCGGCTTCAATGGTCGCGCGATTGGCCCGCGCATCCAGATTGAACCAGTATTCCGAGGCCGTGCCGTTGGGCACGGGCGGTCGGATGTCTTCGTAAGTCACTTGCAGCCCGCAGCCCCGCCCAGTGGCGGCGAGCACTTGGTTGCCCTTGGTAATTTCAGCGTTGAAGCCCGTCGGCGTGCTGATGTCGATGTTGAGGCCGTCGCCGGCTGGCCGCGTACCATCCGGCTTGAGGATGAACTTCACGGAGAGACGCACGGCGATCTCGGCGCGAAGATGGGAACCACCTGAGAGGAGGAGTAACAGAGCAAAGCCGAGACGCAGGATGTGAACAGAAGGTTTCATAGGTTTATTGCCCAATGGTCACCGGCCCGCCGTCGGCAAGGAGGGTCAATCGTTTGTTGAGGAAAAGCCGGTCGGAATACGTGCCCGGCTTGATTTTGATGCGGGTGTCGTCCCACGCCAGGTTGTAAGCCTCGATCACCGTGTTGAACGGCTGGGTTGGCGTCCCCTGTTCGTCTCTGTTGTTGGCCCGGTCCACATGAATGGTCCCCCCGATCTCCAGCCAGTGGCGGATGCGGGGATAGGTCTCGCTGAACTTTCCGTAGGAAGCGCGCCAGTTATCCGGGTCGCCGCAGTCCGTTTCGTTGCCAAAAACCCCCCAGCAGGCTCCTCGCAGATGTCCGACGACTCGCCCTTGTTCATCAAAAAGGGCCGACCCACTGGAACCCTTCTGCGTTCGTCCATCCCTTTCCAGAATGAAATGATACTCATCTTCATCCTGTTGGAACTGGCACGCCAGGGTGGGGTCAGTCTCGGAAAACGTGACGCGCTTCCAGTCACCTTTCGGATGATGAATCCCATACACGTCGTAGGGCACGTCGCCGGGGTTCCACGCCGCGAAGGCGACCCCAGCCGGCAGCGCGCCGTTGAGCCGGATGAACGCCATATCGTTCCCCTCGTCGGTGGAACTGAGTTCCAGGAGCTTGCCGCCGGACATGGTCGGCAATCCACTCGGCAATGAGCCGTCGCACCCGCTCTTCTGCCAGAAGAAGGTCACCGTCAGCGAATCGACTTCGGCCTGCGAGCTGAGACAGTGATAGGCAGTCAAAAGGTAGGGAACCGTTGTGTCCCCATCCAAATCCGCCAGCAGTGTGCCGGTGCAGGTAGTACACACGGTGATGCCATTTTCGAGCCGGCAGTTAAAGGTCAGCTTCACCGTGGCATCGCGCGCGATCGGGTTCACCCGATCCGTCCCGTAGCACATCACATCCAGATGGCACGGCAACAAATCGGGCGGAGACGCGGCGGCGAATAGGTCGTGGTCGAAGTGGATGATCTCATCGACTTCCAGGTGGAAGCCCGCTGCCGCCGTCACCTCCACGAAAGCCAACTCCCCTGGAAGGGGCTCGGTCCAGAATTCACCGCGGGCTTCGGGGCCGCGGCCCGTGTAGGGTCCACTAACCACGGCGCCCCGTTTCGCATCCTCTGTAAATACGAGGACGGAACCGCCTCCGGCATCGAAGTCTTTGAAGTGGATTCGCAGCCCGTGCGCCCCTGGCGAACGCACCGCCCACAACCACACGCTGGAACCATCCGCCTGTGCGAAGCGCTGGGCGGCGCCCGCCTGCAGAGGGACTGGTCGATCGCCAACTTTCCGGCACACGCCGATCCGATTCGGTCCCGGGTGGATGCGGGCAAAGCGCTGGGCGTGGGCCGCCTCCGCCTCCGAGATATTTTCCACTGACAAGATTCCGAGGTCGTGAATATGGCGGTCGGCACGGAACGCCGCACCACGATGGTAGTTATTAACCTGCGGCAGG
>CAZCUL010000679.1:0-8496 GCA_964501475.1 uncultured Verrucomicrobiota bacterium
TTACACGACCGAAGCGAGCGACAACTGCGATACCAATCTGACATTGATCTGCGAACCGGCTTCGGGTTCGACCTTTGGAGGTGGGACCAACCTGGTGGTGTGCACGGTGATGGACAGCAGCGGGAACAGCAACAGTTGCAGTTTTACCATCACGGTGGTAGACACGAGTGCGCCGAGCCTTCTCTGCCCGAGCAATCTGGTGGTATGCGCTGATGCCGGTGAAACCACGGCCATCGTGCATTACGAAGTGACGGCAACGGATAATTGCGATACCAATATGAGTATCATATGCTTGCCACCCTCTGGCTCGGTTTTTCAGATCGGCACTACACGAGTAACGTGTATCGCAACGGACAATGCGGGTAACACGGACGAATGCAGCTTCGACGTTACAGTATCCACCAGTTTCATTGTTGAAAAGCGTCTGGGCAACTTGCGGAACGATTTCACCGGTTTTGTGGGAATGCGAATCACTGTGGGTTCACAGCCGTTGGTTGTGACGCACCTGGGCCGAATCTTCGTACCCGGAAATACAGGCACCCATACAGTGAAGATTGTCGGCGTCAGCAATCAAACGGACGTGCCGGGGGCCAGCGTCCTGGTTTCGACCCCGGGGGGAGTTGCAGGGCAGTTCACATATGTGGCATTGCCAGTGCCTGTGACTCTGAGCGCAAATACCAGCTATTACGTCGTGACCGAGGAAACGCGTTTTGGCGATCAGTGGCACCACATAGATACGGAGGTGGTGCCAGCTTCTGTTGGGACAATTGACTCAGGCGTGTTTCATGGCAGCGGCTACACGTGGTCCACTAGTGGGCTCGGCAACCAGACTTTTGGACCGGTCGATTTCAAATACAGCCTAGCTGGAGCGCCGCCTCTGCCGACAGTGAGCCTAATCAGCCCTGCGAATGGAGCGATCTTCTTCGCGCCTGCAGAGATCAGTCTGGCTGCGACGGCAAGCGTAACCGTGGTGAGAGTAGAATTCTTTGAAGGCCAAAACAAGATCGGTGAGGACGCTGCTCGTCCATTTGGACTTACGTGGACGAACGTAACTGAGGATGTGTACGAGCTGCGAGCGCTCGCGACGGCAAACAACGGTTTGATGGTGACATCGAGCGTCGTAAGCATCACGATGAGGACAAACGAACCGCTGCCCAGCATCGCCGTTACAAACCCTGCTTCCGGGGACGTTTTTGGAACGCCGACCAACATTTTTGTGGGAGTGGAAGTGGGGGCCAACGTCACCAGCGTCGAATTTTTCCATGGATCCACGAAGTTGGGGGAGGATTTGGATCCGCCGTTTAGCTTCGTGTGGACGAACCCACCGGCAGGCAATCATCCACTGACGGCACGAGGTGCGACGGGAACGGGACTTAGCGCCACGTCCGCGGTAGTGAACATTACCGTCACCAATCTGCCGGTCCCGGTTGTAGCTATAGCTAATCCAGCGTCCGGTCAGAGCTTTCAGGCGCCTGCAAACATTCTGATACAAGCTTCCGTCAGCGAAGTGGTCACCAACGTGGGATTCTTTGTTGGCACAAATAAAATCGGCGAAAGCGTGGCGCCGCCGTTCAGTTTCCTGTGGACGAACGTGGATGTTGGAAATTTCGCTCTGCGTGCGCAGGCCGTCGGAAACAGCGGACTGATTGCAACTTCCGCGATTGTGAACGTATCGGTGGTGACCAACGTTCCTGGGGAAGAAGTATCGTTCGTCATCAGTATGGATCAACCAGGCGATTTACGAAGCGACTTTAGTGGGTTCCTGGGGATGGAGTTTACGGTAGGCGCAAGCCCGATCACAATTACCAAGCTGGGCCGAATTTTTATCAACGGAAACAGTGGGACTCACGTTGTGAAACTGGTTCGGCAGAGCACTGGTCAGGATGTGGCGGGCGGATCAGTCACAATCCCGATGGCCGACGGAACGAACAACCAGTTTAAATACGAACAACTCGCTAGCCCGGTCGTTCTGGACGCCAACACTATATACTATCTCGTCAGCCAGGAAATTGCGGGCGGCGACCAATGGTACGACGTCGGACGGACGATGCTCACGACCAGGTCGGCCGCTTCACTCGACGGTGGCGTGTTTGGGGGGTCACCCTGGGGAACGGGCGGCTTGCCGAATCACAGCTATGTCCCCGTGGACTTCATTTACTTCACGGGCGATCAAGTTACCGGTCCGACAGTTTCGATCGCAAGCCCGTTGAACGACAGTCATTACGTCAGTCCGACAAACATCGTCATTGAGGGAGTCGTTAGCGCTGGAGTGACAAACGTTGAATTCTTTGAGGGCACGAACAAGTTGGGTTCGGCGAGCAGTGAGCCTTTCAGCATCGTTTGGACGAATCCCCTGCCGCAGGCCTATACGCTCACAGCGCACGCGATCGCAACGAATGGACTGATGGCCACTTCGAGCGTGGTCAATGTCACGATCAGCAGCAACATACCGTCGCCGAGCATCGTCATCACCAGTCCGGCAGAAAACGCGGTCTTCCTTGCCCCAGCAACCATTACGCTCCAAGCGAGCGGGAGCGCTGGAGTGACAAATGTGGAGTTCTTCCAAGGCACCACCAAGCTTGGAGAAGACTCGGACGCACCGTTCAGCTTCTCTTGGGTAAGCGTCGGCCCGGGTAATTACAGTTTGGTAGCTCAAGCGACAGCGAGTGGCATGACGGCCACTTCGGCGGTCGTGACTATCACCGTCACTACGAATATAGACGGGGTGGAACGCTCATTTATCGTGGACAAGCAGTTCGGACGGGTTCGAAACGATTTCAGCGGCTTTCTTGGAATGGAATTCACGGTCGGGCCTCAGCCGATCACTCTTACCGCGCTGGGCCGCATCTATATCGATGGGAACACCGGCACACATTTGGTGAAACTCGTGCGCCGGAGCGACGGACAAGATGTTCCGGGTGGCACGGTGATGATTTCAATGCCTGGCGGCGCACCGGGTGAATTCAAATTCGAAGCGCTTCCCAGCCCGGTGATGCTGGATGCGAATACCATTTACTTTCTCGTCAGCCAGGAAATGGCCGGCGGCGATCAATGGTACGACGTCGAAGGCAACACGTTCACGACGACGTCCGTGGCCACGATGGACGGCGGTGTCTTTGGCGGGCCGCCCTGGGGGACGGGTGGCCTCCCGGACCATTGCTACATTCCACTGGATTTCAAATACCTGGCAGGCGTGGATCAGACGCCGCCGACAATCTCGATCACGGAACCTAGCGACGGCGCGAGCTTCCTCGCCCCCACGAATGTCGTGCTGCAAGCGACGGCAAGCGACGGTGTAACAAACGTGGTTTTCTACGAAGGCACGAACAAGCTCGGCGAAGTCACTGGCTCGCCATTCACGTTCACCTGGACGAACGCCGGCCCTAGTCATTACCTCCTGAGCGCTCGCGCTACAGCCAACAACGGGCTCACCTCCACCTCGTCTATCGTGAACGTTACCATCGTCAGCAATGCGCCCGCGGTAGAAGCGGCGTTCATTCTGGCGGTCGATCCGCACGACGCGCGAAATGACTTTAGCGGGTTTCTCGGAATGGAAGTTACCGTCGGTGCAGAGCCGATCACCGTGACGAAGCTGGGGCGGCTGTTCATTCCGGGAAATTCCGGAACGCACGTGTTGAAGCTGGTGCGGGAAGCCGACGGTGTGGATGTGCCGGGCGGCGCGGTGGCCGTGTCGTTCGATAGCGGCATACCGGGTGAGTTCAAGTATGAAGCGCTGCCTAATCCGATTACTCTTGAAGCGAACAACATTTACTTTCTGGCCAGCGAAGAAACAGCCGGCGGCGACGTCTGGTACGATGTATCCCGCACGGTCGTAACGACTCGATCGGTCGCCAGCGTTGACGCGGGTGTCTTTGGACCGCCATGGCGGACGGGTGGTTTGCCCAACCACATCTATGTACCGGTGAACTTTATTTACCTCGCAGATGACGGTCCGCAACCACCGACGGTGGCTATCTCGAGCCCGAGCGAAGCAGCGACCTTCCTGGCCCCTACGAGCGTGGATATTGAAGCGATAGGAAGTGAAGACGTAACGCGCGTCGAGTTCTTTGCCGGCACCACCAAGGTGGGCGAAGATTCGACAGCGCCTTTTGCGGTTACCTGGACGAATCCGCAGCCGGGGGAATACATGCTCACGGCACGAGCCACAGCCGGCACTGGACTGGTAACAACCTCGGCCCCGGTGGATATCGTTGTTACGACAAACCTTACGGGGCAGGAAAGGGCGTTTGTGGTGCAACGCACGTTAGGTACGTTGCGGCACAATTTCGCCGGCTTCGTGGGAATGAAGATTACTGTGGGCAGTAACCCGCTGACCGTTACCGCTTTGGGACGGGTTTACGTTAATGGCAACAGCCAAACGCACGTCCTAAAAATCGTTCGGGCTGGCGACGGTGCGGATGTTCCCAACTCCTCGATTATGATGTCGATGGTCGGAGGCTCTTCAGGCCAATTTAAATATCAGGCGCTTCCCAACCCGGTGGTGCTGCAGAGCAATACCATGTATTACGTGGTGAGTTCGGAGACGATTGATGGTGATCTTTGGTACGACTTTGACACGCTGGCCACGCCGGCTTCAGTGGGCACTGTGGATGGCGCGGTTTATTCCAGCATCGATGCTCCCTGGACTATGGCCGCCGGAGCCGGACATTCGTTTGGACCGGTGAACTTCCGTTATCGCGCCCCGGCTGTCGCGATTACCGACCCGGTCGGAGGAGCGAACTTCACAATTCTGGACACCGTGTTGATTGAAGCCGCGGCGAGCCCGGGTGTGACCAATGTTGAATTCTTTGAAGGATCGAACAAGCTCGGAGAGGACATAACCGCCCCTTTCACCTTCACCTGGGCTACTCCCCCTGCGGGCGATTTCAGCCTGACCGCGCGCGCAGCGGCGAACGACGGTCTAAGCGCGACTTCTGCAGTGGTGCACATTTCCGTTAGCACCAACCTGCCGCCTCAACCACCGATAATCGCGATCACGAATCCAACCGAGGGTGCCAGTTACGTATTGCCTGCTGTGGTAACGATGGGAGCTGAAGCAAGCGGTGGAGTGACGAACGTGGAGTTCTTTGCCGGGCCTACCAAGATTGGCCAGGATACCACCGCGCCGTTTGGCATTTCGTGGACCAATCCGCCGCCGGGCATTTACGAGCTGACCGCAAAGGCCACGGCTGAGACCGGCTTGATGGCCACCTCCAGCGTTGTGAACATCACCGTCATCAGCAACGCTGTTGGAACCGAGACAACCTTTGTGGTGAGCGCAGCCCTCGGGAGTATCAGGAACAACTTCAACGGGTTTGCGGGGATGAAGATCACCGTTGGATTGGAGCCCATTACGGTCACCGCCCTCGGCCGCATTTTCTTCGATGGCGCAAGCGAAACGCACATGGTTAAGATTGTCCGCGCCAGCGATGGTGTGGATGTGCCCGGCGGTTCCGTGAGTATAGCGATGGCTGGCGGAACGCCCGGCGAGTTCAAGTACGGAATGTTGCCCAGCCCAATCATACTTGCCGCTAACACCATGTATTATGTTGCGAGCGAAGAACGCGTCGGCGGCGACTTGTGGCACGAACAGGACACCGTCTTGACGGTGAATCCAGTGGCTACTGTGAACGGGCCGGTTTATTTCGGCAGCGGATTTCCGTGGACGCCTATTTCTAATGCTGACCACACGTTTGGTCCTGTGGATTTCAAATTCTTGAGCGGCGGCGCGCCTCCAGCGCCTCTGGTTTCGATTAGCAAGCCTGTCGATGGAGCCAGCTTTACGGACCCGGCCCAGGTCACGATTGAGGCGGCTGCCAGCGCCGGTGTCACACGGGTTGAGTTCTTTCAAGACGGCGCCAAGCTCGGTGAGGATACGACGAGCCCATTTGGTTTGTCGTGGACCAATCCGCCCCCGGGTAGTTATTCGCTAACAGCACGAGCGACCAGCAGCACCGGCCTGATCGCCACTTCCGGCGTCGTGCGCATCACTATCGTAACCAATGCTGCTGGTGGAGAGGCTTGTTTCATTCTGACGAAGGAATTGGGGCGCACGCGGAATGACTTCAGCGGCTTCTTGGGAATGGAATTCACGGTTGGCCAGGACCCGATCACCGTTACCAAACTGGGTCGTATTTTTGCCAGTGGAAACACTGGAACGCACCTGCTGAAACTTGTGCGGCGCAGCGACGCACAGGACGTCACCGGCGGCTCAGTCAGTATTTCAATGGCGGGTGGGACAGTCGGCGAGTTTAGATACGAACCATTGCCGAACCCAGTCACCCTGGATGCTAATACCATCTATTTCCTTGTAAGCGAGGAAACGGCTGGCAGCGATTTGTGGTTTGATATTGAAAGTACTGTTCTCACCACTACTGCGGTTGCGACGCTGGATGGTGGTGTGTTTGGCGGTCCGCCGTGGACCCCGGGGGGTGCGACGAATCACTGTTACATCCCGGTGGACTTCAAGTATCTGACCGAAGGTGGACCAGAGCCAATTGTTTTGGGCGCTGCCGTCGGTGGCGGCAACTTCGTGCTCACTTTGCATGGCCAGACCGGGCAGACCTATGTGGTCGAAGCGACTGAAGACCTCGTCAATTGGACGGCAATCGGCACTTACACGTTAGAAAGCGAAACGCTAGTACTGCAAGAACCGTTGCCGTCACATTCGGCTAAAAGGTTTTACCGGATTCGCCTGCAATAGGCCATTGGCTCCGGTCGCCACAGATCGGTTCGCTTGAGCCGTTTGCCGCGTTAAACGAGCGTTAGGCGCGAGAGAAATGCCTTGCTGTTTAACCACCATTCGGGTTAAGGATTTCAGAGAACCGCTTTAACCCAGGGCGGTCCTGCTTCGCGGGAAGCAGATGCGGGCCACTGGCTTAAATCCTTGGTTCGATGAACTTTCGCTATCTTATGCGTCCTCGACTGGCAGTTCTGACTGCGGCATCCACGATTCTGTACGCTTGCCACGGCAGTGCTGACCAGGCCGGAGAATCGACGGTCGCAGCAACCCCGCCTTTGCCGAGGATCAAGGCGGTCCGGCTCATTCCCGAAACGCTTGTCTTGCGGGACGTTCGTGACGAACGAAAGGTCCTGGTGTGGGGCGAGGGTCAGAGCGGTGGCCGATTCGACCTGACTTCTGACGCCGCTTTCCATACGGATTCAACCAACGTTGCCATCACTGCAGACGGCTATATCCAACCAAAGGGAACAGGGACGGCTGAGGTGGTGGTTCGGGTGGTTGGGCACGAAACCCACCTGCAGGTGAAGGTCGAGAGCGCTTCCGTGCCACTCGTGCGCTTTGTGCGGGACATCGAGCCGATCCTAAGCAAAGCGGGCTGCAATGCTGGAACTTGTCACGGTGCCGCAAAGGGAAAAAACGGATTCAGGCTATCCCTTCGAGGCTACGATCCGGACTTCGATTATCAGTCCTTGATCAATGACATTTCGGGTCGTCGTTATAGCCGCGTGGCAGTCGATGACAGTTTGATGCTTTTGAAGCCGACAGCCGAGGTGCCGCACGAGGGGCGTCAGGCGATCAAGCCCGGTTCACGCGAGCATCGATTGTTGCGCCAATGGTTGATCGAAGGCGCGCCTTACGAGTCTCCTTTGACCGCCCGTGCCACGAAGATTGAAGTATTACCCGCCGAGGTTGAAATGGATCTACCGGGGCGAAGGCAGCGCATGATCGTGCTGGCCCATTATCCCGACGGGGCGGTACGGGACGTAACGCGTGACGCGGTCTTCAGCAGCAACAACGAGGACGTGGCGCTGGCCGGCGACGGGCTGGTTACGGGGGTGCGCCGGGGCGAGGCGGCCGTGTTGATCCGCTATGAGGGCCTTTATGACGCCCGGCTGGTTACGGTAATGGGAGACCGTTCGGGCTATGAGTGGGTCGAGACGCCTGAGTTCAATTACATCGACCAGCATGTCCACGCGAAATTGCGGAAGGTGAAGATTCTCCCATCCGAACTCTGCACCGATGCGGAATTCATTCGACGGGTTTCGCTCGATTTAACCGGGATTCCGCCGCATCCCGAACGTGTGAACTCCTTCCTTTCCGACCCAACTCCCAGCAAGGAAAAGCGCGGGCGGTTGATCGAGGCGCTTCTCGAAAGCGAGGATTATGTCGAGTATTGGGCGAACAAATGGGCGGATCTATTGCAGTGCAACAGCGAGAACCTAGGCGCCAAAGCAGTCTGGCTGTTCCGCAACTGGATTCGAGAATCGGTGGCCGAGAACAAGCCTTATGATCGCTTCGTGCGCGAATTGATCACGGCCGAAGGCAGCGCTTATGAGAATCCGGCCGTGAACTATCTTCGGGTTTTGCGCGAACCGGGCAAGATGACTGAAGATATCAGCCAGACGTTTCTGGGCGTGCGCTTCAATTGCAACAAATGCCACGACCATCCTTTCGAAAGATGGACGCAGAATCAGTACTACGAGTTTGGAGCGTTTTTCGCTCAGGTCGGGTTCAAACCTGGATTTGTGGACCGG
>CAZCUL010000680.1:0-3210 GCA_964501475.1 uncultured Verrucomicrobiota bacterium
CAAAGCCGAGATCGAGCGAGCCATTCTCGTTGAGCCGCGCCAGTTGGTTGCGCGCCGCGCCTCCAACGCTGGTGAACACACCGGCGATAATGGTCTTTCCATCCGCTTGCAATGCCGTGGCGTTGACTGAAGCAAAACCGCCAACGCTGGTCACCTCAGGACCAAAGTTCAAATCCAGCGAGCCATCCGGTTCAAGCCTTGCCAGGTTCTGCCGCGTGCTCCCTCCCACACTGTTGAAAACGCCGCCAATGATGATCCTTCCATCCGATTGTAGTGTGACCGAATAAACGCCTGGAAAGTCGCCAACAGCGGACACATTCGGGGCGAAATTGGTATCAAGCGTCCCGTTTGGATTCAGCCGCGCCAGGTAGTTTCGCATTACCCCTCCCACAGACGTAAACTCCCCTCCGATGATGATCTTCCCGTCGTCCAGGACTGTCATGCTGTAAACGGCGTCATCCAGCGTTGGATTGAAATCGGGATCAAGAGTCCCGTCCGGATTGATCCGCGCCAATCGGGTCCGTTGCATGCCGCCAATTGTGGTGAACTGACCGCCCAGGAGAATTTTTCCGTCCGGTTGCAGCGCCATGCTGATCACCGTCGCGTTGGCGTCGGGATTGAAGGCAGGATCCACATCCCCGGCCGAAGACGACGCAGGTTTCACGGAATCACTGTCGCTCGACAGGCCCATCTGCGCGGAGCCAACCAATATCAGAAAACCGACGAGAAGCGTGCAAGATCTCGGAAGCCATCGAGCGGCGCAAGCGACGCCGCAATTCTGCAAAACAGCCTTCAACATAGGGGAACTTGGGCAAGGATATTAGGCACGCGCATGCTCGCGGACGCAAGGAAAAACGGCAGTCGAAGAATGAGTCAACGGGTTAATGAACGAAGCGGCGTCAAAGGGCGGGCAGTCCGCGGGCCCGCTTGGGGCTGTAGGGTATATAGGTGTCTGGAAAGAGTTGATCAGAAAACCCTATGAGAACGACCGTCAGAAGGAATTTGTCCTTACCTGCAATTCTGGTCCCCTCTCTCCGTGAGGGACGAACGGGGAGAGGGATAGGGAGAGGGGAAACTATTTTAGCCTTCGACAAGGCGGCGTGTCCTGTCCATGCTCAAGCGTAATCAGGCCTATGCGTAAGCAGATTCTCAGCACTGAACCGAACGGCACCCATTCCCCGCGGTCAGCGGACCTGGATGTGGTTGCCATTGCCACTGCCCTCGTCTCTTCCGAAGCGCCTGGGCATCCGATCGAGCATGCCTTTGACAGCCGGCGCGGGCCTGGCGGCAGCCGTTGGGTGGCCGGCCAGGACGGGGAACAAACCTTGATTCTCCAGTTCGACGCGCCGCAGCACCTCCGGCAGATCGCTTTGGAGATCGAAGAAACCGAGGTCAGCCGCACGCAGGAACTGCAATTGGCCGTATCGCTCGATGGCGGACAAACCTACCGCGAGCTGGTGCGCCAGGAGTTCAACTTTGCTCCTCCCAACACCACCTTTGAGCGCGAAGAATGGACGGCCCCTTCGGAGGCAGTCACTCATCTGCGGCTGAAGATTAAACCCGACAAGGGAAATCGGCCTGGCCGCGCCAGCCTTACCGCGCTTGTTTTGCGCTGAGTGCGAGAGTCAATCATCTCCACGAATTCCGCGCCGGTACTCGCAGGCGCTTGCCCTGGTTTTCCGCAAGCCTTTCAGGCCGCTGAACGCGGCGCTGACGGCGCAGCGCGCCGTTCCCTACCCTGATCCGGACCGCGGGCCTCTAGCCCGCAGCGCTTTGGCTGCAACAGGGTCTTTGGGAGAACCAATTCCACTGCGGACAGGAACGTCCACGCTCTGGTGGCCGTTGCCAGGATGCGTGACCGGTCGCCGTGCTCCACATTTGCCTTCGCGCGTCCCGGAGGCTAAATGGCTATGTGCGCCTGAGCGATTTTGACTTTGATCTTCCACCGGAACAGATCGCTCAAGCGCCCCTGCCCCGGCGCGATGCATCCCGGCTTCTGGTGCTGGAACGGTCCCGCGGCGCCATCTTCCACCGCCGTTTTCCCGATCTTCTCCATTATCTCCGGGCTGGTGACGTTCTGGTTCTTAATAACTCGAAGGTGATCCCGGCCCGGCTCCGCGGCATGAATCGCCAGACCGGCGGCCAATTCGAAATCCTGCTGCTCACTGAAAACGAGCGAAATGATTGGTGGGCCATGTTGCGTCCCGGAAAGCGCGCACGCCCAAACACGCGGATTGATCTGCAAACCCGTTCTAAAACAGCAGCGGGTATTTCCGCGCTGGTCCTGGACAAGAATGCGGAGGGTCATCGGCGGCTCCGCTTCGAAGGCGCGCCGGATATTCGCGCTGCGCTCGAGACATTGGGTGAAGTGCCGCTGCCACCATACATCAAACGTGATTCGGGGGCCGATTTCGAAGCCGACTTCGAGCGATATCAAACCGTTTATGCGAAGTCAGCCGGGTCTGTCGCCGCCCCCACTGCGGGCCTCCATTTCACGCGCCCGCTGCTGGATGCGGTGTGGGCACAGGGCGTGGAAGTCTGTTTTGTCACGCTGCACGTCGGGCTTGGCACCTTCGCGCCGGTCAAGAGCGACGACCCCGCGCGGCATGTCATGCACGAGGAAACGTTTGAGCTTCCGGCGGCAACGGCGCAGGCCATTCAACGGGCGAAGAACTCGGGCGGGCGCGTGGTAGCTGTTGGCACCACTAGCGTGCGCGTTTTGGAGAGTGCGTCGCTTACCCAGGCCCCTCTCGTTGCCTTCAAGAAGGCCCAAACCGGTCGGACGAAATTATTCATTTATCCGCCTTACCGCTTTCGGGCCGCGGACGCGCTGGTCACCAACTTCCATCTGCCCCGTTCGACGCTCCTCATGCTGGTGAGCGCGTTCGCATCTCCCGGCGACACGCTGGGCCGCGACAAGGTTCTGGAGGCTTACGCGGCGGCGGTGAGGGAGCGTTACCGCTTTTTCAGTTATGGGGATGCGATGTTGATCACCTGATCAACCTCTGAGTTGCGCAGCCGGTCCGAGCCCATCACAGGCGCGTTGCCCAAATCCGCGCCAGGCGAGGGAGCTTCGGCCGCTTCGGCCGCTACTGATTCAGGCGCCGCAATTCCTCCAAACGATGAATGGGGACGCGCACCGGCCCAAGCGCCGGCTCCTGCAGCAACAGTTCGTTTTCTGAAAGAGCGACCTTGTCCGCCAGCCAGATC
>CAZCUL010000681.1:0-7886 GCA_964501475.1 uncultured Verrucomicrobiota bacterium
GATTCCACTCTCACGTTGTCCACCAGTCCGAAGCTCATCTCCTGGACGGCGTACTGGCCGGTGTTGATATCGAAGTAGCCGAGAAAAATGTTCGATGAGAGAGTCAACGAACCAATGTCCACGGTGGCGATCTTCAAGCCATCGATCACGTAGGTCACGTTGGTGCCTTCCTTTGTGATGACCACGTCGCGCCAGGCCATGCCGGCGGCGCCCGGAGAGGACTGCCCGCTCTGGTTGGGGTCCAGATTGACCTGCGCGGGCGGAGCTGACTCGCGGCCGAATTCGTTGTAATAGGGATCGGTATTGTTCCGTGCAGTAGAGTGCGTTCCTGCCTCGAATACTCCGCTGGCCGGCGTATAGCCAGTAGCAGCCTCGGACGAATAAGCGCGATAATCGATGCCCGATCCCCCGTCCCCAGTGGCACCAAACCAGACGCTGTCCTGAGTGCCGCCGGCCCATTGCGGCGTATCGCCACCGGTCCCGACACCTGCGGATTGAACCTGGGTTGAACCCGTTCCGCCATTTTCGAGCGGGCCGGGAAAGTTAATCCACATGTCAAAACGCAGACGGTAATCCCCTCCGAAACTTTCACCATTCGGAGATACGCTCAGGCCGGTAAAAGTTCCGGCACCATCGAGTGTGTTCGCTTGAAGCCGAAGGCCCAGCGTCGTTCCGTTGGTCGTGTTCGGCGCGGGCGGAATCCCTGACTGGCTGTAGTCGTAGGAAAATGTCGCAATGTTATTGTCGTGCGCCTTGTTGACCGTCCAGGACGCACTCGTGTCCGTGTCAAAATCCTCGGAGAAGAGCAACATTCCCGGAGGCAGGTCGTCGTCGCGAATCAGCACGGAGGCATTGCTGAGCGAACCGATGCCATAACCCGCGCCCGGAACCAGGGTGATCTCTACCTCTCTTACGCCATCCAACACCTCATTATCAATCGGCGTGATCGTAATCACCGCATTGGTTTCTCCAGCCGGGATCGTGACGGAATTGTCGATCATGACGTAATCAGTGCCGTTCACCGCGGTTCCGGATACGGTGTAATTTACGGTCGTCGCCGAAGAATTCGGATTGGAAAAATTCACGCTGAATCTTCCCACGCGCTCCGGAATGGACTCATACGCCACCGGGCGCACGCTGCTGACTGTGGCAAGAGGCACGTCACCGTCATCGAGCAGCTCGACCGTCCCCCGCACCTCCTCGCGAACTTCATAGTCCTCGCCGCCCAGAAGCGTCAACTCAACCGTCTCGGTCGGTTCCCCCAACGCATCGTTGATGGCCATGATCGTCACGTTGGTCGAGGAAGCGCCCGCGGCCAGAGTGACCGACGTTCCCGGGTCCATGTAATCCACGCCATTCGATGCGGTGCCGCTCAGGCGGAAAGAAACAGTCAGAGGACTGCTGGTATCGCCTGTCCGGGAAATTGTTAAAGTGCCTTTGTCCGTCCCCGGCTCGGAGGCCTCGGCATCCGTGGCCACCACGCCGACAACCGGCGGAGCGGGGTCCACGGAGAGATTGAGCACGCGGACGTTGTCGAAAATGATGAAATTGTCCGCGCGCGGATTTGCAATCGAGCCAAAGGTGTCCATGTAACCGAGCATGATATTACCGGAAAGGAAGTTGTTGTGATTGGGATGCTCGGCAATGACGTAACCGTTCACCACCCAGGTAAGCACGCCGCTGCGCTGGCGAACTTCCACCTCCACCCACTGTTTTCCCACCGCCCCGGGCGTTTCGAAGGGCGGCACCGGAAAGAGCCACTCCAACGGATTGTTTTCAACGGTAGTCGTAGCATTTTGCTCCGGCGCGCCGTCTCCGTCCCGGTCCAGGAAACCGCCGTCAAAAGCCAGCAACTCCACGGGAGGGAAGCCCGCATCGCCCACAAACGCCTTGTAATCGCGAACATCCCCGCCCTCCCCGGTGGCGGCAAACCAGACGCCGTCGCTGCTCGCCGAACTGGCCCAGTTGACTTGCGTGCCGAGATGATTCAGCCCGAAAGTCCCAAACTCGGTTGACCCATCCCCACCAAAGGCACCCCCGTTGTAGTTGATCCACATTTCGAATCGCAGCGCGTAATCACCGGTAAAAGCCTGCCCCAACGGGTAAAGACTGACCGCAGCCGTCGACGCCGTCTCATCGTTGTTGTTCACGGTCAGTTTGAGCCCGCGGGTGCTCCCGCCCGAGTTTGGGGCGGACGGAATCCCATGCGTGCTGTAATCAAAAGCAAACTCGGCGGTGAAATCGTCCACCCCATTAGCCGACCCGGGAAAGACACTCCAGGTGGCAGAACTGTCCGCATCGAAATCATCCGAGTAGAGGACCGTCGCAGCGGAAGCGTTCAGGGTTAGAAGGACGGCGGCACCGGAAACGACTGCGCCAATGGTTTTGAAACGTTTATACTTCATAAGCACAACAACTGATTAAGGGTTTTGAACTTCGTGGAAAGCTACTGCATTACTTCCGCTTTGCTTTTCTTCTGAGCGCCCCAGGCGGCAAACTCGCTGGCATGTGGAAGGCGGATGGCGGCAGCCTTTTCCCCGCATTTTTCGCAAGGCACGGAGTCCGCGCCCCGGGCTGCCAGTGTGGTGTAGCCGTCTATCTCGCAATAAAATCCAATCACGGGCACGATGTCGAGGCCGCTGCAAGCCGGGCAGCGCTCGGCAAATACTCCGCTTTCTGTATAAAATCTGGCATCGCATTGGCGGCAAAGGTAGCCGTTGGCGTCCGATTCCCCGGCCCTCTCCGCCACGCTCTTGCGGCAGCCGGAGAAAAGAACGAGCGCCATGCCCAGCATACAAAGCTGCAACCAAAATCGCTTACCTGCATTCGCCCTTTGCATCATCTCGGATTCACGGAGTATTTCGCCCCTCGTCCTGGGACTTTTCATAAACAAGAAGGTACTGGCTGCGCGGAATCCATTCGGCGTGGCCATCCGCAAAGACCCCCTGGCCGCCTTCTGCGCCGTGATTGTCAATCTCGTCAGGATAATTGTTAAAGTTCTTGGGGGGCGGCGGGCGCAAATCATCAGCATCGACCATCAGCCATGTTTCGGAAGGGCCGGGAATGGTTCCTCTCAAGCCAAAGGAGAAACTCCGCTTTGCGCGCGTGGAAACCAGGGCCTCGGTTTTACGTGTTCCATCCGGCGGCGGAAACCGCCACCAGCCAAACTGTTCGTAGCTATGGCCGGGCTGTCGCTTGCCAATGGCAAAATCCTTCAAGTCTTTCAGGGTCCCATCAGGGTCCTTAAGCGTCTCCCGAATAAAATTACCTGAGCTGGGGCAGGTGAAACTCGGTGTCGCCGAGACGTAGGTGGGATACAACCAGTTCACGTCGTCATTGATGTAATTCGAACAGCCAGTTAAGGCTCCGTCCCAATCATCGGCATACATCAGACTCCCCAGTCCAAGCTGCTTCAGATTGTTCAGGCAGCCGGTGCGGCGGGCTCTCTCCTTCGCTCGGGCCAGGGCCGGCAACAACAAAGAGGCCAGGATGGCAATGATCGCAATCACCACCAAAAGCTCGATCAACGTGAAAGCACCCGCCTCTCTCCGGCGGATCATCCCTTTCGGCGCTTCGACAAAACCGCCGCCCTCATGATCGCCATCTTTCAGAAAAGTCGCCGTTTCCATGCCGGAAGAAAAGAGCTTGATCCAGCCGTGCCTGGCTGTCAATCAATTAGGTCGCCATTCTTTTGTCTTGGCGGCCTTCCTTATGCTTGGAGCACCGGCTCGTCCTGCAACCCGGCAGCTAATGAAAACGACTCCGTTTCTGAATCAATCATCCCCTCGGAAGAAGGAAGCAGGGCTCGCCACACCAAACCTGATTCCCGGTGGCTCCCGGGCTATTTCGTGTCGGAATCCGGCCGATTGCCTTGGGACGGCGAACCGGTCAGCATATCCTCCATCAGCGCCAATGCGGTCGCCTCCGCGATCTCTCGCACGTCAAAGTTTCGAACGATGTAGCTGGCGTAGCGTTCCTTTCCAATGATGTCCGAAGAGGAGGCCTGCCCCAGAATCTTCGAATCGCTCAGGCGGATGGCCGTGGCTTGAATATCCGGCACGCTGTAGAGCTTGTCCCCGGAAATCTCAGCCACCGGGATTTCCCTGGGTGAAATCAGAACTTCCAGGACCACGTCGGATATCTTGGAAAGAGCTTCCCGGTCGCGCCGGGCTTGATCGCCTTCCGTTGCCAGAGACTTGAATGCACCTTGAGGTATGAGCTGGGTTGCCACACGCTGATCAACCAGCGTCACCCCTGCCGCGCGCAGGGGCCTGCCAAAAAGACGCTCCACATCGCGCACGGTCTGTTTGTCGGCTAAAGAAAGCTCCTTCGCGCTCTCGCGCCGATACCGATTCTCAGCCAGCGTCTTTTCGCGCCGCGCCGAAGTTTCGCCGCGTCCCGGATAAATATCGGGACCGGCCCGGACATCGCCGCTTACGGTCACATTTCCGCCTGCGGAAAGATTCAACCCGTTGGAACGGCTTTCGCCGCCTTTGAAGTTTGGATCGGCCTGAAAATCGGATTTGCGCTCCTCCTGGCTGGTTTCGACTTTCTCGGTCCGCGCAATCAGCTTAAAGCCCTTCTCTTCGTCAATCAGGTCGCGGTTCACGTAAATCAGAATTCGCGGACTGCCCAACCCGGGATAAGCCGCCTTGAACTGATCGACCACCTTCTGCGCCTGTTCCGGATGCACCAGCACCGGTCGTCCCGCCACCGGCTTGTGCTCGTACACGAAAACCTTCTCCGATCTGGGCGGGGCGGGCGCAATGGACACGGGCGGCCGCGTCTCTTTATTTTCCCTGGCCTTCTTGGCGTCAGCAAAGGCGGACAGGGCGCTCGATCCCGCTACCAGGCCCGCCAGCAAAAATCGGAACGTATTCATACGCATTAGACGGCTCCTCAACATGGCTATTCATCAACGGGCTTCCCGCACCCGAATTGTATAAGTCCTGGCCTGGTCATTTAGCGAGGTGAACTGCACGCTCTCCTGCGCGTTCTCCGTCAGGATAAGCGTCTTAAACGGCGCTTGGTCCACCTCGAACCCCTGGGCGTCTTTGAACACACAGTCGATCTGCACCTGAATGCGCCGGTTCTCGCGGTTGCGCACATTAACCGTCGTTTGCAAACGGCCATCGGGCAAAACCCGCTCCTGCAAACCCGAGTAAGTCACGGAGCGTTGGGCGCCTTTATCCAGCAGCACGAATTTCTCGCGGTTTTCCAAATCATATTTAGTGGTGTTCCTGGCCGGATAGGCGCCGCCATGCTTGCAGCCAACCGCGAGAACCCCCAGCGCGGCTCCAATCAGGATGGTCAACAGAGTAGTTTTCATATCGTTTGAGGCGTTATCGACTTGTCACTCACATAAACGACCTTGCCCTGTCCGCCCGCAGGAAGGTCGATCACGATGGTCTTGGTTAAGTTTGGCAGAACATTGTTTCCCGCATCGAGAAACTCCACCGTGGCGGTGTGCTGGCCTGGAGGCAACTCAACCGCGGCAAAACTTAAGAAGAGCGGCAGGCTGTCCCAGGTGCGGGTATCCGCGTCCGGAACCGTGCTGGCCGACACCGCCTTTGCCAGCAGTCCAACCGCCAGCAGCCCCAGACCCACCTCGTTGTGCCTGCGGTTCCCCGCCAGAACAGCGCCGCTGAGGATGGCCGCGTTTCCCGCCGTGTCCGTGCTGGACTTAAACACAGCTTTGTTGGCCAGAACATGGTCCATCACCCGGCCGCCCCTGGTTGTGGCTTGATAATAGAGATCGTCGTAGGGCGGCGCTTCCAGGCGGGTCTGACCGACAATGATCCTGGCCGAGCGAACCATCGAGGCGCCACCCCGAAAGCGCAATTCCTGGCCATACTCGCCTGTGGCCAACTTTGAGGGGCCGTTCCCGTAATGGACAAAGAACAGCACATTGGCGTTGACGTTGTAGGGGGGCGGCTTTGCCAGCCGCGCATGCGAAAGAGCCCGCGCATACTCTTCCGACCCATCGCCGCCCAGCTTCACGGTGGCATAGCCATCGAGATAATCGAGCAGCGCGTAATCGCTCGCATAAGCCTTGTCCTCCGTGTCGGCGTCCTGGATCTGGGCGCTCCGATAAGCGGCCCTGGCGTTATCCACTTCCCCATCCATCCAGTAAAGGATGCCTCGATAGTAGTAGGCCATGACCCGCTCGTACGGCTCGCCGATGAAAGTCTTTTTGGCTTCGCCGGCAAAGTAGCCGCGGGATTTGCGCGCGCTTTCATCCGGTCCAAAAATATTGCCGAGCCGCGCCAGCGCATCGTCGAAATATTGGCGGGCGCTCTCGTACTGAGCGCGCCGCATCGCGGCCAGACCGGTTCGATATTGCCACAGGACCTTGTCCCGGGCCGGCCCCTCCTCGATGGCTCTCGGACCGTCAATCAGCGGGTCTCCCGTCAATGGGATGTAAGGCCGGTTGCCTGTTGAAGCGCATCCCCATAGCAAAGACACCGCCGGAATCAAAAGCCATCTTCGCAGATTCATGATCTGAACAGCCGCAGCGGAAAAGCGCCGTTTAACGATAGGCGGCGTCTTCCAATCCCTGTTTCTTGATCTCCGCAAAATCTTCCCAGATGATCGCGCTGGTCCGGGCATCGATCAGTTGAAAACTGTAAAGCACGTAATCGCTGATTCCCGCCCCGGTGCGCGTGGTGAGGCTTTGCAGCTTTCCGCCCAGAAAGAAGTCCGCCCCTCGAAATTCCACCACGTTCGGATCGCTGCTGCTCGTCACCTGGCCGCTCTGCTTCAATTCCCGCTCCCGCTCAAGCGCGACGATCTGGTCCCGCGCCAGAAAACGCACCTTGCCCTGCGCCTTCGAATTCAACATCGCCCGGATGCGCGTCAGAAAAAGCTCCTTGTTGATCGGAAAGCGGCTCTCGTTGACCACAGGCAGCAACACCACATAGGGCGCGCCCTGCGCGCTGGCAATTTCCGGCGTGGCCAAAACGCTCCGGGCCATTTTGTCCGTCACTGAAACCAAATCTTGCGACTCCACACCGGTGCCCGCCACAAATCCGCGCTCGTGCGCCTCCATCTCAGTCACCGGAACACCCGAAGGGTTTCTCACACCGCTCGATGCGCATCCGCTCACCACCAACGCCCCGCTCAGGGCTGTCAAAAATAATACCAGGTTCGATTTCATAGGATCAGTCTCCCCCACCCGTTCCAGGAAACAACTCATTTCGCTTACCGGCCAAACAGCCCGTTCGCACCGGACATCGGGGTCGATGGGGCGGAGTGGTAATGGTTATTGATAATGGTGGTTTGCCGCGCTGCCGGAGCCGGCTCCGGCGCATTGTATTCCACGGCATACTGACCGTAGCTCGCGGGAGCGGAATAACTCGCTTCTCTTCGCCGGGCCTGGTGCTCGGCAATGGAACCGAGGAGCAGCCCGGCCCCGGCGCCAATGGCCGCGCCTTCCGCTCCATGACGGTCGGCGTTGTGGCCGATAATCGCACCCGACAGCGCACCCAGCGCCGCACCCGACAATGCATAATTCGGACGTCTGTAACCGTAGCCATGATGGTAAGTCCGGTAATACCGCGGCGAATAGCCCCGGTGATAATAGCCGTAGCTGGGATAACCGTGAGACCCATAATAGCCGTGATAATAACGACCGTGTCTCGCATTGTGCGCGAGTGATCCAGCCAGCAAACCGATTCCCGCACCAATCGCCGCGCCTTCGCCGCCATGGCGGTCCAGATTATGCCCGATGATCCCCCCGGCAATTCCCCCCAAAGCCGCCCCGGTAACCGATTCCGGCGTGAAAAGTTGCGCGCGCGCAGACAGGGTCATGCAAAACGCCAGCAGCGCAATCATAAATGTTTTCATAAGCTTTCTCACTGTTCGATTCGACGGTAACAGTCCGTTTT
>CAZCUL010000682.1:0-6411 GCA_964501475.1 uncultured Verrucomicrobiota bacterium
GTGACCGGCTTTTTCATCTACTCAACTGTGATTTTGGCAGTGATCATCCTGCTGCCCTTCTACCGGGTGTGGCGCGGGCCGACGGTGTTCGATCGTCTTCTCGCCATCGGCGCCATGGGAAGCAAAACCATCGGGTTAATATGCTTTTTCGGTCTGGTTTACGGCCGGCTGGGCATGTTCCTGGACATTGCCCTCGCCTACGCTGTTTTGAATTTCATTGGAGCGATTGCGGTCGCAAAATACTTTGGCAAAGCCTGAACGATGGATTTGCTTTTAAACAGCCTGGCCATTGCGCTCATCAGCATCGGTCTGGCCTTCATGCTGGCGGGAAGCGTGGGGCTTCTGCGCCTGCCGGACTTCTACTGTCGCACGCATGCCTCCTCGAAGGTGGACACGTTGGGAATCATTGTCGTTTTGATCGGGTTTGCCCTTTACGAGGGGTTTACGCTGAATTCCGCCAAGCTTTTGCTGGGAGCGGTCTTTGTGGCGCTGGCCAATCCGGTCGCGGCGCATGCTCTGGCAAAAGCTGCTTTCCATTCCGGGATCAAGCCCTGGTTCCGCAACCGAAAAGACGCCACGAAACGCAATGGATTGGAAAGTTGAGATCGTTCTCTACGTGCTGCTGCTGACGACGGCCGTGCTGGCGTTGCAGTTGCGCAATCTGCTGGCGGCGGTATCCGCCACCTCGGCCTTCAGCTTCACTTGCGCGCTGCTCTTCAGCTCGATGGGCGCGGTGGATGTAGGCTTCACTGAAGCGGTGGTCGGCGCGGGAATTGTGGCTGTCTTCATGGTCACAGCTTTGAAGAAAACGAGCCGGAAGAGCACCGATTGAAAACGATTCCTCTTTATCTGCTGCTGGCGGCCTTTCTGGCGGTGTTGATCTACGCTTCGCTCGCTCTCCCGCCCCGAGGAGCGCCTCAGGCGCCATTGCATCACGAAGCCAGCCCGGCGGGATCGCCTGGGGCTGGCGCCTATTACATCGCGCACGCCTACGAAGATGCGCACACGCCCAACATGGTGACAGTCGTTCTGGCGGATTACCGCGGGTTCGACACGCTGGGCGAAACGTTGGTCGTTTTCACGGCTGGTATTTGCTGCGCCTTCATTTTGCGGAGGGCCGCATGATCAGTTCGGTGCAAAGCCCGATCGTAACGGTTTCCTGCCAGATCCTTGCCGGAATCATCCAGATTTTCGCGCTCTACGTGATTTTCCACGGGCACTACAGCCCGGGCGGAGGCTTTCAAGGGGGCGCCTTGCTGGCGGCAAGTGTTCTCCTGCTGCGCATGTCGGGCGGGATTGAAGAAAGCCAAACCTCGTTCAAGAGTTCTTTTGGGACGCCGCTGGGCGCGCAGGGGGTGTTGATCTATACGCTGATCGGGGTATTCGCCATCCTCGGAGGCGGCAACTTTCTCGATTACGCCTTTGTGGCGTGGCCGGGATTCGAGGGGGCGGCGCGCCGCTCCTTCAACATTCTCCTGATCGAACTGGGCGTGGCGCTCGCGGTCATGGCGACGCTCATTTCCATCTTTGACGACCTGGCGAACGCAAAGACCGACGATGCTTGAGGCCATCCACGATTACTACGCCTACGGGTTTGTGCTGGCCCTGCTCCTCATCGGGCTTGCCGGGATGCTTTTGAAAAAAAACCTGATGAAGAAGATCATCGGGATGACCATTTTTCAAACGGCCATCATTCTCTTTTACATCGTTGGCGCCTTCAAATGGAGCGGGACGGTGCCGGTCTTGCGCGAGCCCGGCCAGGAAACTCCGAGCCCCGAACAATACATTAATCCGCTCCCGCACACTCTCATGCTGACCGCCATCGTGGTGGGCGTGGCCACGGTGGGCGTGGCGCTGGCCCTGATCATTTCGATTTACCGGCGTTTCCAAACACTCGACGAACCCACCCTGATCGAGCGCATGAAATGACATGAGTGCTGGCCATGTTCCGGTCCTCCTGCCACTGACGTTTTTTTTGGGCGCTCTCTTAATCGCGCTCGGCGCGCGCACTCGTCCGCCGGTGGCCTATCTTGTGGCGGTGGCGAGCGGGGCGGTGGCGCTCGCGTTGTCCGTCACCGGTCTGTTTGCGGTGCTCGATCAGGGTGACCTGCATTACAAATTGGGCGGGTGGCAGCCGCCCATCGGGATTGAACTGGTTTTGGATCCGCTTTCGGCCTTTGTGGTGTTGGTCGTGAACTCGGTGGCTTTGGCGGCCTTGATTCATTCGCGCCGGGTCGTCCCGGCCGAGCTTCCAGGAAAGAGCGCCAGCTTTTATGGTGTTGCCCTGCTCCTCCTCGGCGGGCTGGTCGGAATCGTCGTCACCGGCGATTTGTTCAATCTCTACGTGTTTCTGGAAATCAGCTCCCTGGCCACCTACGCGCTGGTGGCGGTGGGAGGGAAGCAGGCGCCGGTCTCCGCGTTTCGCTATCTGATTCTGGGCACGATCGGCGCGTCGTTTTATCTGTTGGGCCTGGGCTTTGTGCTCCTGGCCACAGGCAGTCTGAACATGGCGGACGTTGCAAAGATTCTGCCGCACGCCGCTCCTTCGCCCGCCATCACGGTCGGGTTGATCCTGATGGTCATGGGCATCGCGTTGAAGATGGGTCTGTTTCCCATGCACGGCTGGATGCCGGACGCCTACACCTATGCCTCCTCGAGCGCCACGGCGTTGATCGCCCCGATTGGCACCAAGGTGGCCGCCTACGTCCTGATTCGGTTGCTGCTCGAAATCTTCACAGCGAACGAGCTGGCTTTCCGTGTCCCGCTTTTGAAAGCGGTCGGCTACCTGGGCGCCATTGGCATTGTTTGGGGATCGGTCATGGCCATCGCGCAAAGGGACCTGAAGCGCATGCTCGCTTACAGCAGCGTGGGACAGCTCGGCTACATCGCTCTCGGGATCGGCCTGGCCTCGACTTACGGATGGATTGGCGCGGTCCTGCACATCCTCAATCACGCCTGCATGAAAGGGTGTTTGTTCCTGGCCACGTGTAATTTTTTCCAACGACTCGGCCACACCGATACGACCCGCCTGGAAAGCAGTGTGCGCGTGGCCATGCCCTGGACGGCCGCTTCGTTCTCGCTGGCGGCGTTCTCGATGATTGGCCTGCCGCCCACAGCCGGCTTCTTCAGCAAATGGTATCTGGCCCTGGGCAGTGTCGAAAAATCGAATTGGGTTTTCCTTGCCGCCATTCTCCTGAGCAGTTTGCTGAATGCCGTTTATTTCTTTCGAGTTTTGGAAAGGATCTATTTGCGCCCGGGCAAGACGCCTGAGAGACAGGAAACCCGGAGCGCGGAAGCCGCGCCCTCGATGCTCGTGCCCACGATGGTCCTGGCGGCGGCGGTGCTCGTCCTCGGAATCGCGAACGCTCTGATCGTCAATCATGTGATTGAGCCGATGATCCCGCCGCTTGTTTTGCAATGAAGCGGAAGACCGAGATGGCAATGAATGCGTTGAAAGCGCCTTGCGGGCTTGGGGCAGGCCGATCGTTCCGCCCACGGAGACGGACGCTGCCATGAATCCGGTCCAGCCATACTTTTCATGGACGCCGTTCTGGGCGATTTGCTCTTCGCTCGCAGCCGTTGTTTTGATTCTGCTCAGTTCACGCCGGCCAAACCTGAGGGAATTCTGGACGCTGCTGGCAGCGGTCACGAAGTTCAGCCTGGTCCTGTCTTTATTGCCTCCCACCCTGGCTGGCAGGGCGGCCTCCTGCACCATTCTGGAAATCTCGCCCGGCATCGGCCTGAGCTTGCAGGCCGATCCGTTTGGGCTCTTCTTCGCGCTCATCGCCTCCGGGCTGTGGATTCTGACCTCAATTTACTCGATCGGTTACATGCGCGGTCATCAGGAGAAAAAGCAAACCCGCTACTTCGCCAGTTTCGCGCTCAGTCTCGCGGCCACCATCGGCGTGGCCTTTGCCGCAAATCTGCTGACGTTCATTGTTTTCTACGAGCTGCTCACGCTGGCCACCTATCCGCTGGTTATCCATAAGGAATCCCCCGAAGCGATTCGTGCCGGGCGCCAATATCTTGCTTATTCGCTGACCGGCGGAGTGCTCCTGATTGCGGCCGCGGCCTGGGTTTATCAGGTCACCGGCAGCCTCGATTTCCGCGGTGGCGGCATCCTGTCCGAAGACGAGATGAGCGCCGGCGGAATCAAGGCTCTCTTCTGCCTGTTTATCCTGGGGACCGGCGTCAAGGCCGCGATCATGCCGCTGCATAGCTGGCTGCCAAATGCCATGGTGGCGCCCACGCCGGTCAGCGCACTGCTTCATGCGGTGGCCGTGGTGAAGTCGGGTGTGTTTGGGGTGGTGCGGGTGGTCGGTTTTGTTTTTGGTCCCGACCTCATGGAGCGCCACCATTTAGATGTGGCTCTGGCGGCGGCGGCAGGTTTCACGGTGATTGTGGCGTCCCTGATCGCCCTCAACCAGGACAGCCTCAAACGCCGGCTCGCATATTCGACCATCGGGCATCTTTCCTACATTGTTCTGGGAACGGCCTTGCTTTCGGCGGACGGATTTATGGGCGGGGTCTTCCACATCTCCACACACGCGCTCATGAAAATCACCCTGTTTTTCTGCGCGGGCGCTCTCTATGTCCACGCGCACAAGGAAAACGTTTCCGAGCTGGACGGCATCGGTCGAAGCATGCCCTGGACGATGGGCGCTTTTACCATCGGGTCGCTGGGGCTGATTGGTGTGCCGCCCGTCAACGGCTTTTTCAGCAAGTGGTTTCTTTGCAGCGGCGCGGTGCAAAGCGGCTGGCTCATCGCCCTGGTCGTCTTTTTGATCAGTGGCCTGCTGAACGCCGCTTATTTTTTGCCGATTGTTCACCGCGCCTTCTTCCGCGCGCCGCCAAAAGGAGCCCATGGCGGCGAGGCGTCCTGGTGGATGGTGGCGCCGTTATGCGCGACCGCGGCATTATCTGTTCTCCTGGGGCTGATGCCTGATCTCGTATTCCATTTCTTTGATCTGGCCGGGCGGGTTTCAGCAACCGTTCTCAACGCCACCCAAAACCTGCTGGCCCAGCGACCTGCTCCATGAAGAACCGCTATTGGATTGCACTTGGGGCGGCCGTGCTGGCGGCGACTTTGCTCGCGCAACTGCTCGGCCCGCACAGCGAGGACGCGCCCTGGTACGAAACAGTTCCTGGTTTCTGGGCGGTCTACGGATTGGCCGGCGGCGCGGCCGTGATCGCAATGGCCAAACTCATCGGCAAAATCGTGCAACGCCGGCCCGACTACTATCGTGAGCGCTGAATTGCCGCCATTCCTTTGGTTAATAGTCGGGGCCGTTCTGCTGGCGGTGGTTCCACGACGGCTGCAGCCCGGGCTCTTTGTGCTCTTTCCGATTGGCGCGCTCTGGAGCGTTTGGACCTGGCCTGAGGCGGTGACGGTTTCCGTTCGTTTCTACCAATACGATCTGGCTCTTTGCCAAATCGACGATTTCGGTCGGGTGTTTGGAATTGTCTTTTGCATCATCACCTTCGCCGGCGGCCTCTATGCGTGGCATCTGCGTGACACCGGTCAGCGGGTCGCAGCATTGCTCTATGCCGGTTCGACGGTCGGTGTGATTGGCGCCGGCGACTTTTTCACTCTGCTGTTGTTCTGGGAAGTGATGGCGGTTTCGGCTGCCTACCTGATCTGGGCGCGCGGCTCTCCTGAATCGCATCACGCCGGCATGCGGTATTTGCTCATCCATCTTCTAAGCGGCAGCCTGCTTTTGGCCGGCATCCTCATTCACATTCAGGAAGGTGGCGGCCATGCCATTCAAGCCTTTGGAGCGGCTCGAAGCGCGGGGATGTGGCTGATCTTTTGCAGCGTCGCCATCAATGCCGCGGTTCCTCCGCTCCACGGCTGGTTGCCGGATAGTTATCCAAAGGCCACTGTCACGGGAGCGATTTTTCTGAGCGCCTTTACGACCAAGGCGTCGGTGTATGTCCTGGCGCGGCTCTTTCCCGGATGGGAACTTCTCATCTATCTGGGCCTGGCGATGGTTATCCTGGGATCGCTTTACGGTCTGGTGGTAAACGACATTCGGGCCATCCTCTCCTATTCAACCATCAGTCAGGTCGGTTACATGGTGACGGCGGTCGGCTTTGGAACCGCACTGGCGCTGAATGGAGCCGCGGCGCACGCCTTCAGTCACATCCTCTACAAAGGTCTGTTGTTCATGGCCGCAGGCGCGGTCCTCGAGGCGACGGGGAAAAGCAGGCTGAGTGAACTGGGCGGACTGGCCAGACAGATGCCGTGGACGGTGGCATGTTATGCGGCGGGAGCGCTCGCCATTTCCGGGTTCCCGCTTTTCAACGGGTTTGTCAGCAAAGGAATGATCGTGACGGCCGCGGGCGATGCGCATCATTACACTGCCAAATTCCTTCTTTTGCTCGGAACGATTGCCACGTTTCTGCACACGG
>CAZCUL010000683.1:0-13108 GCA_964501475.1 uncultured Verrucomicrobiota bacterium
ATCGCGCGCCGCCGCATTCACAAACAGCGGGTCGGCATTGATGTTTCCCTCTCCCGGGAAAATTTCCGTCCCGGAAATGTCACTGTAAGTGATCGCGAGTGTGGCGCCGCTTTCCACCGATACCGAGTTGGTATTGTCCCAGAGAATGTTGTTCGTGGCCGTGCCATGGCCCGGGCCCGGGAACCCCGCGCGCACGTAAAGCCGCAAACCGAAGTCGCAATCCACCGCGGTGTTCTGGTCGAAGACGCAATTCGAGGCCGCGTAGGCGCTCATGGCTATGCCCAGGTTGTAAAAAAGCGAGTTGCGAATCCGCGCTCCATGCGACAAATCCGCAATCGAAACGCCCTTGTCCGGAAAATCGTGAATCAGGCAGCTCTCAACGAGAAAATTCAAATTGCCCCCCAGGTCCACGGCGTCGGTCCCGCTCCCCGTCCCGCGCCGATAAGTCGTCCGCCGCACCACGATATCCGCCTGATCCGCGAAGTCCGTGGCGTCCGAAGTGATTTCCTCGAACAGGCAATCTTCGATCAACACCGGCGTCTCGGCAAACCGGCACTGGTCGTAACGCGCAATATGAGAGCGCCGCAAAGTAAGATTCCCGCCTCGCGCGCCCGAGATAAACAGCCGCGAGCCCGCATGGTAATCGTGCAGGAAACTGTCCTCGACGCTCACCGTGGCATTGCTCGCGCACAGCACCTGGCCAGCCGTCAGGTCGGCATACTGAACGACAAGCGATGCTCCGGCGCCATGGGCGGAGAGCTCGCCCCAGACATTTGAACCGGTCATGGGCAGAAAATAAACGGGCCGGCTTTCACTCCCCGCGACGTGGATGGCGCCCCCGGCCGTCGCCCTGACGGAACGCGCTTGCGCCACCAGAACCACCGTCCCCGGCTCGACTGTGAGCGTGCTCCCGGCGGGCACTACCAGATCATTGGTGACGCGAAGAATTCCCGAGGCGGGGCTCCAGGTGGCATCGGACGCCAGCATGCCGCCCGCAAAGGTGGTATTGGTCTCCGAAACCACATTGCGGGTTTGCGACGCCACGACTTTTCCCGCCGCATCGAGCGCCGCGACGAAGAGATGGTTCATCCCGGGAGCGAGCGTTTGAGTTCTCGACCATCGGCCCCGAACCATGTCAAAGGCTGCCTCCTCGCCGTTTACAGTCACACGCGCGGCGCCCTCAATGGTGTTCGTGCCCGATAAGACAACCGAGGTGCCCGTCACCAGCGAAAAGAATCCGCCTCCCGGCGTTCCACTGCCCTCCAAGCCCGCTAAAACCAGGTCCGCAATCAGCGAGAAGTCCGAACTGTCCAACGTGCCGTTCAGGCCGATGATCGCCAGCACGTGCGTCCCGGGTTCCAAACGATTTCCCACCGGGCCCAGATCAAACAGCGTGGGCGGCGCGCCTCCTCCCGCGGAAGCCTCGTGGTTGGGGGCGAGCGACGTGGCATTGAAAGGCGGCTCGCTCCCAGGCGAGCCGGGCGCGTTCGATGAACGGGCGATTTCCACTCCGTCCAGGTAAGCTACGAACCCGTCGTCCCAATCCATGGTCAACTGCAGAACCCGGTTCGGGTCGATGGGCGAAGTGATTTCGAAGGCGCGGCGGATATAGACGGTGGAGTAATTGAACCGCATATCGTTCAATACCGTGGCGTCGTCCCCATCCCCGTAACCAAACCCGCCCGGACCGCTCAGCCATTCCGGTCCCAGACTGCCGTCGGGAACAGTTTGCCAATTCGCTATGGGCGAGTTGGTGCCCTTGAAGTAACGCCATGGATCGCCATGACGGACCAGCACCGTGGCCGGAGGCGGCGGCGTCCCGACCTCGACTGTGAAAGCCTGCCCGGCTGCGGGAAGAGCGGGGCTGGCTAAGAGGAGTATTGCAGCAGCCTGCAGCACCAGCGGGGTTATCGAAGAACTCGAAACTTTCATGGGAAATCAGAACGACGACACCTTGGAATACCGCAGGCCAGCCGAATCGGCACAGAGTAGGCCGTCGAGTGGGAACATGATTGCACGCATTCATTTTTGTAACCCATTCGTGACGCAAAGAAAAGCAGCAAAAGAACCGATAGAGTTCCCCCGAATTCCCCCTGCCGGACCGGCTTCTCTGTCCATGCCTTCAATGCCGCCATCCGCTCCGCCCGGCTCCGGCCTCGGCACCGCATCCCCTGGAGATCACACCAGTCTCCAGCCATCCTGAATTCGGCTCGGCTCCAATGGAAACCCTCCAGGAATTCCACTGACGGCTCGGAAGACCAATGCAGCGAGCGCCGCCTTCATAAAGGAGCCACTGCGTCGTTCCGCGCAGTTTTTAATCGAAGAGAATGACGGCAGCCCCATGGCGCTAAAACATGTGGAAACGGCTTTGGGCAAAATGTTATTCACCCCTCCGACTCGCAATGTTCGGCTCTCGTCTTCACTCGACCAGGGAAAGCTTTAGCCGGATGAATTGCTGGGTAGCATTGCTTAGAGGAAGGAGAGACCGGAAAGCTACGCTTCCGAACTCCACACCAGTGCCTCCCGCAGCAAGGTCATCAGCAAACAGACCTGGCCCACCAAACCAAGGGCCGCTCACTCGATCCGCTCGTTCGATGCGGATGGTTATGTCGGGACAATATATCCGTTGCCGCCATGTCACCTGGAAGGAATCGTTTCCCGCCTCTCCAAAAGGGAGGCGTGAATCGAATAGCTTTGGCGCCGTGCCAAAAAAGTACTCCTCGACATTGGTTGCCCCGTCGTCATCGGGATCAGCCGCGGGGCCGCTGATCAAATCGTCGGCAAGTTCAGCGGCGGTAAAGTTGGTGCCGCGCCAGGAGTCAAATGGCCGGGTGATGACATCAATCGTCGTGTCATCCGCGTTCGTCTGAACTCCATCGCTGCCGGCGAAGCGGAGGACGTAACGTCCCGTTTCGGGGAATGTCACTGTGGCACATGTGAGCGTGTTGCTTTGGAACTGCACCGAGGCGGGACCACTGATCTGCGACCACGACGAAGTCAAGACAGCTCCAGGCCAGGAATCATCGGAAATCTCGCCTTGGATGATCGTCGGATAATCCTGGAAGGCCAGTCGCGAGCCGCCGGCTGATACTGCTGGCTCGAGATTACCGCTGTTGTCTCGGCCAGGGGAACTCCCATAGGGACTGGCGCGCCAACTCAGAGGGTCATTTTCGCCTCCGCTAAACTTGATTCGTTCCAGGGACTGCCCTCCTCCGGCCGCTCCGGGATCCCAGGGCCCCTGGTCTTTGTACTCGATTTCTTCGATCACGACAAAGCGCGGGCCACCAACGTCTCGCGTTCCCGACGGCCGGTGAACGCGTAATGTTCCGGCGGTGTCCGACAACCCAAACGATTCGGGGAGCCGAAGAATGGTTACGTGATCCGGGATGCCGTACGCGCTACGGAAAAGTTCGGGATCAGTCGAAACCAGCAATACATAGCCTCCGGCAGAAACCGTCGTATTCGCTGGGAAGATAAAAATGCGTTCGGAACTCCCGAGGTCGCCGTAGGGCAGGATATTGCCGATCCGCCACGAGACCTCCGGATCCTGAGGGTCCCACAGATTGAGAGGTGCTGCCAGGGTATTCCTGAGTTCGATGAATTGTCCGTCCGGCGCATCGGCCTGATACATGACCTCTGTAATCATCAGCGCTGGAGTCTGCGGTCCGCTGTTCGTTGCGCCGAATGTGCGGCTGATTTCGGGGAGCCAGAAATCGGCTCCCGTGCTGGAGCGATTGCGGCCGAATGAGACATTACGGTCACTGCCCTGGAAAACAAATCCATGACTGTAACCGGTTAGGTTCCCGTTGATGTCACCCGAAAACAGATAGCATCTTTCCCCGTCCGAGCTGAAGGAGAGACTGTTCGTTCCCGTGTTGAAATCGGACTCGGCCAATATAACGAAACCGAGAGCCGGAATCATCGTGCCCGGCGGTATCTGGTAGCGGTAGGGGTGATTGCGTTCATCGCTTAACCACCAGCCGCCGAGATGCACGTTCGTTGAGTTCGGATTGTACAGTTCAACCGTGTCCTGAAGCGAGCCGCTCGAACGGGTGAGCAACTCGTTCACAAAAACAGGTGGAACAATTGGCTCCGGGTCGTCAACTCCGGGAGAGCCCAGCCGTTGGGTGCTGGCGCGCCAGGTGCGGAAGTCCTCAGGATCGGCAGCGGGATCGAGTGTCGTGCGCACAAGCGAAAAGCCCACTGGAGGAACGTCGTTGGTGAAGTAGCCGTGGTTGTCCGGCAGCACCGGCCAGGGGTTATGTGTCCAGTAGCGCATGACCGTGGCAATCGCGCCATTGCTTGCCACCAGCGCAAGCTGCCCCGAGCGCTCGTTCAATCCCGCGCCACGGTAAGCGAATTCGTCATGCACGGGCACGCCAGGATACACCATCTGGAAGACATTCGTATCGAAAGCGAGGAGAAGGAAATCGCCGGGTTGGACGATCGAGTTTGGACTAAAGGTGAAAAAGGGAGGAAAAGCGAAGGGCGGAGATTGCCCGGCCAGATCTCGAAAGTGCAGGCCCGAAAGGTCGAGCGGCCTTTCCCCGACGTTCTTCCACTCAACGAACTCTTCCTCTTCCAGGTGCTGAGAGTCTGTTGGATGATACATGACTTCGGTAAACAGCAGTTTCGAAAAATCCTGGTCGGCCGTGAATGCAGCCGCGACAAGATCGCTCCAGTTCGTTCCGGATTTGACACGCGTTCGGATAATCAGGGATCGATTGACTGACAGCGCCACTGAGCAGTTGCGAGCGTTTGTCGTCACGTTGCCGAAATAGTTGCGCGGATCGGCGCCATCCACTGTGCAGAAGACCGCTCCAGTCGGATTTGGATTTGTGACCACAACCAGCGCAGGCGCGTGCACAAGGCCGCCAGCCGGCGTGAGCGAGGGAGGAAGCAGAGCAGCGGCAGCGCTACAGCAGGCAAAGAACAACCCTAGCCCAACTATGAGTGAAGTCCTCATTTTGGGGTTTGACACTCATGCAATCCAAGGGTTTCCCTTCGAGTGACTGATCTTGACAGGAATTTGCCTTTTCACCAGTGGACCCGACGGTAGCGGTCCGAGAGAAGAATTGCCACAAGGAAAAAGCCCCTTCCAGGCTGTGTGGAAGGGGGATTCAAATTAGCCTCCACAAGAGGGATGTGGATCAGGGGCGGACTTTAACCATTTCAACAATTCCGCCCGCGCTCGCTCACCCAAACGCCGCAGAGCGGGATCATTCTGCCCTCCTCAACCGCAGCAGATGGGAAGCGCAATGACGCGAGAATCCCCCAGGGCCCTTTCGAGTTCGTTGGTGCGGCGGCTGGGGACAGCCGCGCTCCGCAAATGAGAATTGCCTCTGTTCCACAAGTCCTTGCGGCGGCGGCGGCCGCTATGCTATCGGTCTGGGGTCGTGGGGCACGCCACAACGACCAACGTTATGTCTGAACATCGAGCCATTGTCAGGTGGAAGCGCAGCGGGCCGGATTTCCTGAAAGGGAAATACTCCCGGGAACATACCTGGACGTTTGATGGCGGCGCGACCATTGACGCCTCCCCATCGCCGTCGGTCGTGCCCGCTCCTCACTCCAACCCGGCTTTGGTTGATCCGGAAGAAGCATTTGTGGCCGCGATTTCCAGTTGTCACATGCTTACCTTTTTGTATCTGGCCTCGCGCGCCGGGTTTGAAGTGGACAGCTACCAGGACGAAGCCTCGGGCGTGATGACGAAAAACGAAAGGGGTGTTCCCTGGATTAGCGCTGTCACGTTAACTCCGAAAATCGAATTCAGCGGCGAGAAACAACCCGCGCCCGGCGATCTGGAACGCCTGCACCACGGCGCTCACGAGCAATGCTTCATCGCCAACTCGGTCAAGACCGAGATCAGCGTCAAGGGAATCGCGCCCGCGCCCGGCGATTAGAAACGACTGCGCCGCCAGCCAGCGTAAACACGGCAAGGGCATTGAGATGCCTCTCGATCGGTGAAGATCGTGGGGCCATGCGCCGGCGCAGCAGATACGGCTACCGCCCACCGCCTACCGGTCAAGATGCGGCTCGCCGGCGACGGACTCCCCCGACGGGCCTTTGGATCTATTAACGTGGCCTATCAACTGGTTGAGACGATGGGGCTGGCCTGGCAGACCAGCCGCCTTGTCCACGGACGCCGCGAGGGAAGCAGTAATACCCATGTTTCGGGCCTTCCCGCCTGCGAGTTCCCTCGGGCCCCCCGCCGAGAATCACCCCGAGTCCTTTTGCTTTATGCTGTTCAATCGGTCCAGCGGTTACCGGGCGTTCCGGGGCGCGGTTCTCCATTGGCAATATTTTATCCCTTAGCCAGGCACAGCGCTGTAAGAATGGTTTGGTTTCGGTAAATCTTATTGAAAGACGGTTCCGAATGAACGAGCCCGTAACATCTCGCGAGCAGCCCCAGGGTTTTCCGCAAACACGGTGGTCGGTCGTGCTCGCTGCGCGGCGAGAAACCTCGTCACAATCGGCGGCCGCCTTGGAAACCCTCTGCCGCAGCTATTGGTATCCACTCTATGCCTACGTGCGCAGGTGCGGTCATTCACCTCATGATGCTCAGGACATGACTCAGGGGTTCTTCTGCCAGCTCCTTGAAAAGCGTTGGCTCGACAGCGCAGACCGGGAAAGAGGACGGTTGCGGACGTTTCTGATGGTCGCGCTCAAAAAGTACATGGCCAAGGAATGGCGGCGGGCATGCGCCCAAAAACGGGGCGGCGGGGAGACTCACATCCCGATGGACACCGCCTTTGGGGAAAGCTGTTATGCCACTGATCGAGGCGAACTGCGCCCCGATGAGCTTTTCGACCAACAATGGGCACTCACGCTGATTGATCTGACCATCCAGCGCTTGGGTAAGGAATTTGAAGCCACTGGCAAAGTGAAAGACTTCGAAGCGCTCAAGAGCTGCCTGATGGCAGAGCATGGGAGGCTGGATTACAGAGCCGTCGCGACCCGGCTGGGAAGCAGTGAAGGGACGGCTCGAGTCGCGGTGCATCGGCTTCGAAGACGCTTTCGGGAAATTTATCGGGAAGAGATTTCTCAAACTTTGGCGGACCGGGAGGATCTGGACACCGAATTGCGGCACCTCGCGGCGGTCCTGGCAAAGAGATGAGCAGGAAATCATGTAACAAAGCACCAACCGCCGGTAAGTACTCCAGTGTGAGCGCAACACCTTCAAAAACTTGTCCGGAATGCGGGGCGGCGCTTCCAGCAAATGCCCCGGCCGGATTGTGTCCGCGATGTGTCATGGCGATGAACATGGCTTCGCAGACCGAATTCGGCGCTGAAGTCGGGCCGAACGGAACAAAAGTGCTTAAGCAAGCGCCTTCGCCGGAGGAATTGGCCAGAACATTTCCACGGATGGAAATCCTGCAATTGCTCGGGCGGGGTGGAATGGGCGCCGTTTACAAGGCCCGGCAAAGAGAACTGGATCGCATGGTGGCGTTGAAGATACTGTCGCCGAGTAGCGGTGGTGGTCCTGCATTCGCGGAGCGTTTCTCGCGTGAAGCAAAAGCGCTGGCCAGATTGAACCATCCGAACATCGTCACTCTCTATGAATTCGGACGGGCTGATGATTTGTTCTTTTTCCTCATGGAATTCGTGGATGGGGTAAACCTCCGTCAGTTGCTCGAGACCGCCCGAATCTCTCCACGGGAAGCCCTGGCCATCGTCCCGCAGATTTGTGATGCGTTGCAGTACGCGCATGACCAGGGCATTGTCCATCGAGATATTAAGCCTGAGAACATCCTGATCGACCGCAGGGGTTGTGTGAAAGTGGCCGACTTCGGGATCGCACGGCTGATGAACCTGGGACCTGAAACACCGGTGCTCGGGTCCGTTGCGGAGGCCGCGGGAGAGAGGTTGCTGACCGAAGCCGGAAACGTCATGGGCACGCCGCCATACATGGCGCCGGAGCAAAAGGAGCGCCCGGCTGAGGTGGACCACCGTGCCGACATTTATGCCTTGGGTGTCGTGTTTTATCAGATGCTCACGGGTGAGCTTCCGGGCAAACGGCTTGAGGCGCCATCGAAAAAGGTTCAGATCGATGTGCGCCTCGATGAAATTGTGCTCCGCGCTTTGGAGACTAATCCAGAAATGCGCTTCCAAACGGCTGCCGAATTCCGGACTCGGTTGGAAACCGTCGCCACGAAATTGGATTCTCCTCCCGCTCCAGATAATATGCAGCGCAGCGAGAAGTCCGAAAAGGCCGGCCCCCCAAAACCCTTTACTTCCCTTTTCAATACAAACTTTGAATCGCTTTATCGTCAGCTTGGACGAGTGACCGTGGTCGTGCTCATGATCGGGCTCGTTTGTCTCGGGCTCGCCCATTCCCTTACCCTGTTCGGATTTCCAAACGCGGCCGCTGGCATCAGTGGCGCTGCTTCGCTTTTCCAATACGTTTTCATCCTCTTGCTCGGGCTGTTTCTAATCACTTCAGTCATCGCCGCTTTTCTCCGGTGGCATGATAGAGGAGCCCTGAACGAAAGCTTCGAATATGTTTGTCGTCAGCTTCGGCGCGCAACCGTGGCTGTGCTCATGGTGGGGCTTGCTTGTCTTGGTCTTGCTCTTTTATTTGCCTTGCTCGGATTTCCAGACGTGGTGGATGGGTTCAACAGAGCTGTTTTCTTCCTCGCTCGCGTTTTCCTTGTCCTGCTTGGGTTGTTTCTGGTTACGTCCCTGATCGGCGCATTTCTTCGCTGGAATAAAAGCGGCAAGGGCATTGAGAGGCCTCTCGATCGGTGACGATCGTGGCGCCATGCGCCGGCGCAGCAGATACGGCTTTCCAAGGGAGAATGGGTGCCGTAGGTTCTTCGAATTCTAAGGCTCGATGCCCAGCGTTTACATCAAAACTTACGGTTGCCAGATGAACGAGCGCGATTCCGAACAGGTCGCCGCGCAGCTCGTGGCCAAGGGTTATTCTTTGGCGCCCTCGGAAGCCGTGGCAGACGTCGTCCTGCTGAACACCTGCAGCGTGCGCGATGCGGCCGAGCAAAAAGCTTTGGGTAAAATGACCAGCCTGGCCTCTGAAGTTCGCCGCAGCCGGCCGGAAGTGGTTCTGGGGTTCATGGGGTGCATGGCGCAAAGCCGGGGACAAGAGTTGCTGGACCGTCTGCCCGACGTGGATCTGGTCATCGGCACGCAGAGGTTTCATCGGGTCGTTGATTACCTGGAAGACATTTTGGACGGGCGCAGGGGACGGGTCTGTGACATCGAAGAAGAGGCGGGGAGCCAATCCACCATTCGCGAACACGTCTTCAATGCCAGCGAGCGGGTCGTGACGGCGTTTGTCAGCGTCATGCAAGGCTGCAACCAATATTGCACCTTCTGCATCGTGCCCTATACGCGGGGCAAAGAGCGAAGCCGATCCATCGCCGACATCGTGGCCGAGTGCCGCGGGCTGGCCGCTCGAGGCGTGAAGGAAATCACGTTGCTCGGCCAGATCGTCAACAGTTACGGGAAACGCGAAATCCCCGCGAAAGACGGCAAGTCGGCTTTTGTGCAATTGCTCGAGGCGGTCCACGGTGTCGAAGGCCTGGAGCGAATCCGTTTCACTTCGCCTCATCCCAAAGGCTACGGCGACGACCTGGTGGAAGCCTATGGCCGGTTGCCGAAACTGGTCGAGAGCGCGCATTTGCCGGTCCAAAGCGGGAGCGACCGCATGCTCAAGCTCATGCACCGCGGTTATACACGAGAACGCTTCCTCGGCATTGTCGGGAAACTGCGCCAGGTCAATCCGCAAATGGGCCTCACCACCGACGTCATTGTCGGCTTCCCCGGCGAAACGGAGGGGGACTTTGAAGGGACGCTGTCGCTGGTGACGGAAGCGCAGTTTGACAATGCCTTTATTTTTAAATATTCACCGCGTAAAGATACGCCGGCCGCGCGCATGCCGGACCAAGTTTCGCAGGGTGTGAAGGAAGAGCGCAACCAGCGTTTGCTGGAGCGGGTGAATGAAATCGGGCGCAGGAAATACCAGTCCTGTGTCGGCCAAACCGCTCAAATCCTGGTCGAAGGCCCCAGCAAGCGAAACGCAGCTCGAATGATGGGCCGCAGTCGCAGCAACAGGATCGTGGTCTTCGAAGGAAGCGATCGCCATCGCGGCCAGCTTTTGGACGTGCGGGTGACGCGCGCCGGGTCCTTTACCCTTTATGGCGATCCGGCCATTATCAACCTGGATTAATGGGAATGCCCGCTCTTACGAAGCTCCCGCCGGAAGCATTTTATGCCGTCCCTTAAGCTTTCCCTCCTGGCGGTAATCCTCGGGCTCGGTTTTGGTTTGCCCCATCTTTACGGCTTGCTCAGGCCGGCGGCCTTTCGCAAGTCGCTTCGCAATTTCCCGCGCTCCACCCCCATTGGCTATTTTCTGATGATTCTGGCCACCGCCTGGTTCCTGGCGAATCTCCAGCAGGAACAGGTCTCGGACTTTACCAGCTTCAAGCCGGCGTTGTTCGCCTTGTTTGCTCTGGTGGGAATTGGCACCTGCCTTTTTGTAAAGGACTTCCTTCCCGTGCGCGGTCTGGCGGTGCTCCTGCTGCTCCTGGCCAAGCTCATGGTCGATAGCGCGCGCTGGGTGGAGACAGAATGGCGCCTGGTCATCGTGACCTGGGCCTACCTCTGGGTGATCGCCGGAATGTGGTTTACCGTTTCGCCCTGGCGCCTGCGCGATCTGATCCATTGGTCCACCGACAGCGAGAAACGCATCCGGCTCTTTAGCGCTTTGCGCCTGGCCTTCGGCTTGTTCGTCTGTCTGCTTGGCCTCACTGTCTTTCGTGCCGCCGAGGGGAGATAGGCGGCTCCGCTCTGGCTGCTTGATTCTTCCTCCTCTGATTTACCGAAAACGTACGGGGTGAGCTTAATGAAGCTTTGCGCCCAAAGCGCTCACCGGGATGGTGAGCGCTGCGAATGCCATTCCTTTTGCGGCTTGCTTCAAATCCTCTTAACGGTCATCCTCCTCTCATCGTTGGCCGTTGGGCGGCGCATGCAGTAGGCGGAGGACCGGTAGGAACCCTATGAGTCTGTCAAGGACTTCAACCAGTCACAAGATAGTGGAAGGAGCCGGTAAGGGAGCAGGAGCGATCAGGAAGTGTTATCTCTTTACGCTGAGCCTCTGTATGTTGAGTTCTGTCGCGGGCCGAGGGGAGGTCCAATCGCTTCATCCGGACATCCAGGTCGGCCTGGTCTTGAACACCAAACCCGCCAGCGGCGTGCATCCAAGGTCCATCCGTATTGTCAAGGACCCCGAAAGCTCGGAGCTTTATTATCTCAAGATCAACGGCGATGTGTACCGCCTTGATTCCGCCAACGGAACCGCCACAGACAGCACCCTGATTTACACCTCCACCGATCACGGCATCGATTCGGCCGCTGGAATTGCGATTGGCCCGGACTCGACCATTTATCTGAGCGGCAACAGGACAACCAACACGGTGGAATCGGTCGGCATCATCATGAAGGGTCTGACCAACTCGCTATCCGGGCGCACCTGGTCGGTATTCGCACAAACTGAACCCTATCCCCTTGGCGGAACCGGCTTTGATCATGGCATGAATGGCATCGTTGTCAGTCCGGATGGGCAGTTTGTTTACGTAAACAGCGGATCGAGGACGGACCACGGAGAAGTGCAATCGAACAACGGCTATTTTCCCGGCGCCCGCGAAGTCGGATTGACGGCCATCATCTTGCGCCTGCCCGCCGACGCTTCCAACCTCGCTTTGGCGAACGACCGTGAGGCGTTGCGAAGCGCGGGATTTCTCTTTGCCGAGGGTGTGCGGAACTCCTACGACCTGGCTTTCGCGGCCAATGGCGATTTGTTCGCAACCGAGAACGGACCGGACCGCGATATGTCGGATGAATTGAATTGGCTTCGCGCGGGGCAGCATTATGGGTTCCCTTGGCGCATGGGCGGAATGGACAATCCACAGCAGTTCCCGGGTTACGATCCTGCTGATGATCAACTTTTGAATCCAGTTTACGGGGCCGTCCAGAACGGGCTCTACCATGACGATCCCGGCTTCCCCGCGGCGCCGGACAATTTTGCCGAGGCCGTGATCAATCTCGGACCGGATGCTGACAGTTACCGCGATCCCGACACCGGCGAAATCCGAGATGCCAGCGACACGGGCCAAACACTCCAGACCTTTACCGCCCATCGCGCGCCCTTGGGATTGGTCTTCGACAGATCGATGATTCTACGTTCCGAGTTCCGAGGAGATGGCTTCATGTGTAGCTGGTCACGCGGTCAATCCGTTGCTGGCCCCTTTGACGATGCGAGCCAGGACCTCGTCCACCTGGATATTGAAAAGCTGGGAAATACGAACTACGAAATGCGCGTGACTCGGCTGGTAGAAGGGTTCTCCAATCCCATCGACGCAGAAATCATTGGGAACAAAATTTACATTATTGAATACGGCGGCGATCAGGGTGTCTGGGAAGTGACCCTGCCGGTCTTGGCGCTGGAACCGCCCTTGATCACGGTTCAACCTGTCAGCCTGACCGTGACCAACGGCGATTCGGCGACATTCAGCGTTTCAGTGAGCGGCACGGAACCACTCGTCTATCAATGGCAGTTCGAGGGAATGAACCTGCCCGATGCCACCAACAGTTCACTGACCATCGCCGCCGCAGAACCGGCCCATGCCGGCCTCTACACGATGATTCTCAGCAACGCCGTTGGAGTCATCACCAGCGACCCGGCCGCACTGACGGTGTTGGAACCGCCGCTGATCATCGTTCAACCTATCAGCCTGACCGTGACCAACGGCGATTCGGCGACATTCAGCGTTTCAGCCAGCGGCACGGAACCACTCGTCTATCAATGGCAGTTCGAGGGAATGAACCTGCCCGATGCCACCAACAGTTCACTGATCATCGCTCCGGTAGAACCGGCCCATGCCGGCCTCTACACGCTGATTCTCAGCAACGCCGCTGGAGTCATCACCAGCGACCCGGCTGCACTGACGGTGTTGGAACCGCCCTTGATCACCGTTCAACCTGTCAGCCTGACCGTGACCAACGGCGATTCGGCGACATTCAGCGTTTCAGTGAGCGGCACGGAACCACTCGTCTATCAATGGCAGTTCGAGGGAATGAACCTGCCCGATGC
>CAZCUL010000684.1:0-3357 GCA_964501475.1 uncultured Verrucomicrobiota bacterium
CCTCTTGCCGGAAACGACTGAGGCGCTTCCGCGTTTTGGGCTTCCCTTGCGCCGGTTTCGTCCCGCCTTTCCGGCCGCCGTCGAAGTGTGGGGTGACCGGCCGGTCTTTGTTCAATCCGCCCGGGGCGAGATGCACGTAGCCGAAGCGAGCGGGCCGTGGCGGGCCTCCGGCGATTGGTGGGATCACCAGCGCTGGGAACGGGAAGAGTGGGATGTGCAAACTGACAGAGGCGAGCTCTACCGGCTCTTCCAGACCGGCGGCGGCTGGTTTTTGGAAGGGATTTACGATTGAATTCGATTCGATTGCCCGGGCCGGACCCGAAAGAGGAGCAAGGCTGTGTGTGAAGCGCCGGCGGCTTTGACACGAGCAGCGCGCAAGGGAGGACGCATGTTTAACCTGAGCCTCGTGTGCCTCGCCATTTGTCGGCGGCTTCCTTCAATTCCTGTTTATAATCATCTGGAGGCCCTCCGTATCCTTCTCTCCTCCTGCACCGGTCCGGCACGGGCGAGCGGGAACCGCGTATGGCTCCCAGCCGGCCGTGGCGAACAGGACCGTTGTGCTGCCCGTAACGGCCTACTTCACCTTCTTGACCTCCAAAGTCCGTCCGCCTTGTTCGTGGATCGCCCCGCTGACCTTGCCGTCGGCGTCTTTCAGAAAGGTGACCTTCGCATTGACCGCTTTCCAAAAGAAATTCGTCTCCGAACTGGGAAAAATCTCGAACTTCGGCTGCCCGGCAAGCCGTGCGAACAGCCGGCCGTCTTCCCGGCTTATGGTCATAATCGCGCCGCCATAATCGTACTCGCCCACATACGCCTCCAGGACAGTGGACTCGAGCTCAGCCTCCGGCATATCCGGCAGCTTCGCTGCCTTGATTTCATTGCCACCCTGTTCGTGTAAGGCCTCGACAACCTTGCCCTCGGCGTTTGTCACAAACGTTACCTGGGCCTCCACCACCTTCCAAAAAAACTGCGTGGGCGACTTCGGAAAAATCTCGAACTTCGGCTGCCCGGTAAGCTGGGCAAAGAGCCGGTCCCCTTCCCGCCTCACCGTCATGACCCCGGCCAGCCCGTAATCGTAACGACCGGTGTAGTTGTCATAGAGCGCCGGGTCCACGGAAGTGTCCCTTTGCCGCGCTTCCCGCGGCTTCATTTTGTCCCAGCAATAGAACTGCGCGATTTCGTGCGAGAGCGCGTTCACATCCAATCTCGGGATAGGCGGCAAGGCGTTCCCCAGGAGCGCAATCGTCAACTTCTCCTCGGGCAGATAAGCCAGAAAACTGGTGAAGCCGTTCAGTCCGCCCCCGTGCAGGAAGCCCTTCAGCCCTCGAAACTCCGCCGCGATCAGTCCATAACCGTAACCGCCGCCAGGCGCCTTGGCAGCCCCGCTGCCGTTCAAGGTCACCGGTGTCTGCATGGCAGTTAAACTTTCCCCGCTCAGGATTCGTCCGCCGAAAAGCGCCTCCGTCCATTTGGAAAGGTCGCCCACCGTCGAATAGAGCGCGCCAGCCGCTCCGGCATGCGACATGTCCCAATCCACGGCGCGCTTCACCTTGCCATCCTCGAATGAATAACCCAGCGCCTCGGGCTCGATCTTCACGCCGCGCCGGTACACGCCTGTGTTGGTCATCCCGAGCGGATCAAAGAAAACCTCCTTTAAAAATTCGCCATAACTCTTGCCGCTGACGCGCGCGATCACTTCGCCCAACAGGAAATAGCCTGAATTGTTGTAATGCCATTTCTCACCGGGCTCGAAATCGAATGGGTCGTTTTCAAACGAAGCGACCAGCGCTGCCGGGGTGATCTCATTCGTCACGGCCTTCATGAACCCTGGCTTCTCGGTGTAGCTGTGAATACCGGATGTGTGTGTGAGCAGATGATGCAGCGTGACCCCCTGCCCGCGCGGAAAGTTCGGAAAGAACTTCGCCAGCGAATCGTTCACGCTCAGCTTGCCCTCCTCCTGCAACTTCAAAACAGCCGCCGCCGTAAACTGTTTCGTGATCGATCCGATGCGGAATTTCGTTTCGGGCGTATTCGGCGTTTCCGATACGACATTGGCAAGGCCATAGCCCTTCTCGAGAAGTATCCGGCCATCGCGCCCCACCAGGACCACCAGACCGGGCTGATCCTTCCTGTCGAACCGGCTCAGCAAGGATTTTACCAGTGCCTCCGGAGCCGGCATGGGCGCATTGGTGTGCGCGCCGCTGGACGCCAGGAAATCCGCAACCTGGTTGTAGCCGCGGATGCGCGCCACCTGCCAGCCGGTGACATTTGGTGGTTGGGCCGCATTCACATCCGCGCCCTTTGCGACCAGTTCCTTTACTCGATCCAGATCGCCCTGTTCCGCAGCGTGGATGAGCTGGCCCGGAGCCGGTTTCTTCCCGCAACCGGCGAGCGCCGCGCAGATCAAAGCGACCGCCACTGGCACCGTTCTCTTGGAACGATTCCATAAAGCCTTCTGGGGAATGGAAGTTGGAAGCGCCATTCGACATTTCGAAATGATTCGGTTCATAGGCTCAAAAGAAGTAGTTCCGGAGTTCCCGGAAAACCGCCGCAGTTTAGGAAGAGCGCGCCCGGACGCGAGCTTAAACTGAGAGCGAGAGCAGCGATACTCAGGTTCGGGCATGGAGAAACAGGCGTGTCACTTCCGTCGAGATCTCCTTGTCCGTCCAGTCCGCGCGCTGCCTTCGCAACCCAGGGCCTTCCATTCCCGAGCCGACCAATAGAGAGCCTCCGCAAGGCCAGGCGCCGCTCCGCAGTCATTCGCCGAAAGGATTCGAACTGCTCGGCGCTCGTCTCTTCATCTGTCAACACCAACAAAGTTTTTCACAACGAATGGCTCCAGGCAAGGCGGGACCCATCCACTCTTCATCAGGTCCAGCCCGGTGCCATGCGGCGGCGCTGGCTGCTCGTTGCACCGGGTCAATGCCAGGCCGTGCTCAGGCGCACGGCGGCGCCCCACCACCTGGCGAATGGAGTATATATCTCCATGGTCACTTGAACGCGGTCTTCGGCGTCGCTCTCTCCCCGGATGGACGACGGTTGATTTCCACCTGCGGCGGACGGGCAGTTTGGAGTTGGTCCTCATCTGAAACGTTCAACGCCAAACGCCCCACGCGGTTCAATGAAGCCTTGGATATCCAGGATGCGCGGCAACGCGACCTACCTGGAGCACACTGCCGGGGTATGGGCTCTGCCCCCTGACGTCGTGGAGCCGATGAGTCATGGCCAGACGGCTTCTTGGTTCGCTCTGGCTTGTTTGCCAGGGAGCTTCTAATGTCGTGAACCATGAAACAGTTGGCGGAACTCCTGGCTTCGATGAAGCGCGCTGGGGTTATCCTGGACTATGCTGTTTTTGGA
>CAZCUL010000685.1:0-9431 GCA_964501475.1 uncultured Verrucomicrobiota bacterium
GGCGCAAGGCTATGCCTCTCCATGCGGTTGTCAAATCAGGAGCGGCGGCAACGGGGCGAAAGTAAATTTCGTTGAGGAGCCCCTGCAAACGGTGCGGGCTTGATTTACCGCCGCATGCATGCGGGCAGGGGAGGTCGAGGGGCTTGTGCAAATCAACGCAGAGATGTCCCTGCGCGTGCGGCCAGGCGCTACGGCTTTCGCTTGCGGCCGAACCAGGAATTCATCAGCGATTTGGCCTCCATTTGTTGCTGCCTGACCTTGAGCTGTCCGAGAATCGCTTGCCAGCCAATGAAGAGCTTGTGCCAATGGTTTTCAATATTGCGCAGGGCGTTTTCGTTCATCTCGCTCAGGAAACGAAGCGAAGGCCCGGAAGCGATTAAAGAGTGAACGTCGTCCCGGCTGATCGGTCCGCAGTCCATGCACGAAATGATCAACTCCAGTTCCTGAGTGATCATGCTTTTGATTTCGAGAAACTGGTTCTCGTCCTCGGGTCCAAACTTTTTCGTGCGGGCCATGCTCATGAAGGTGTTGTATTGCTTCCAACACTCCAGGTAGCTTTCCATCCGCAGGATTAGCTGTTCGATGCTTGTCTTGCTCATACAACTCGGGCGTTAGACTGGGGTTGATTTGCTCGCTGGCCGTTATGGGTTTGGGGCATGAGAAAAATGATGGCTCCCCCCCGGAGCTCGCGCGCCAGCAACTTGAGAGCGGCGTAATGAATGATGATTTCAGACAGTGGCATTTGAGCCTCCTGGGCGGCTCGAAATGAGGCCAGAACCCGGCTGCCGATATCCCGGACCCGCTTGAGAGGAAAGGAACGGGGCAATGTCGAGGTCAGAATCTGGCCGTCCCGGTCCAGAGTGAAGCTGCCGGCAGGCAGGTGAATCAGGGGCAAAGTTTCTTCGCGCGAAAATAATCTCAGGAGGCCCATTTCGTCAAAATCACTTTCATGGTATCGCGGAGTTGGTCCGCTGGCAGGGTGGGAGGGAATCCCACGCAAAGCTCAGTTTTCCCGCAAGAGGCCACCGCCACTTGCCGCTGCGGCCCCGCACCCAGCACCTGTTGCAATTGCCCGACCTCCAGTTGTTCGCCCAACAGGCGGAAATCCTCGATGGTTTGCCGAACCCATTCGCTCACCGGGCGCGGATTCTCCAATCCCCAGGAGTCCTGCGTTCGCTCCTTCGAGCCGGCAGTGGCCAGAACGAACTCAACTCCGTTAAGCTGCGAAAGCTCCATCATCAGCTCTGGCGTACGCGCTTTGGCTATATCCGTGTCCGTCGAAGAACCGTCCAGGACGAGTTGCGACGCCGCCTCGTCGAACGCTTGCGCCGTATTCAACAAAAGGCCCTGGTAGGAAGTAAAGATGGTGCGAACGCGAGTGGCGTCTCCCGGCAACACTTCAAAGCTGCCGGATTTCCACGCAAGAATTCGCTGGAAAGCCGGCTCCGCGCAGAGACCGGGCGCTTCGGCATCGATAACCTCCCCCCCTTGAATCCAAATCTTTCCTTCAGCCAGGCCGTTCGTGATTTTGAGGAGGACGGAACTTTGAGAGAGGCATTCCAACTGGATGATGTCCACGAGACTCTTGCTCTGAACACCTCGAAAGCCTCCCTGCACTTCCCGGCTGAGCAGCGACTCGATCGATTCGATGAATAGGCCCATCTCCTGGTCCGATTCGGGCTTGATCCAGTACTGGTCCACTCCCAGAGCGTAGGCCCTCGTGCGGAACTGTTCGTCGCGCACCCCGGTCAGAACAACCAATCGCATTTGCGGATACTTTCGCCGAACAATCGACAACACCTGCAGCCCGTCCATCTTGGGCATGTTCAGGTCCACGATCATCAAGGTGAACGGTTCGGATTCGAGCAGAGCCAATGCTCTTGCACCGGACAAGGCCACGCGAATTTCCGGCAGACTGGGCAAATGTTGGCTTAACATTTCCCGGTACAGATCCAGAAAATCCTGGTCATCATCCAAAAGCAAAATCTTGGGTTGGTTTGACATTCTTGGTTCTTCCGGGCTTTTACATCGGCATGCCCGTTGGACGATGAAGCATGAAGCACGCCGACCATTCCGGCTGGCCGAGAGGTGGCTCATGACGTGCTTCCGGAGACCGCAGCAAATGTTTGGAGCCATTAAGAGACTAATGAGGCGGAGCGCGCCGGTCGTTCCCAACCCGCCTCCATCCGTCACAGCGGAAACGACCGAGATGTCTGAGGACTCGGCCCCGCGACCAGAGGATTCTCCCACAGACACCTCGATTCTCAGCGCCGCCATCGCGGAGTCCGCCGGGGACGAGGATTGTGTTGTGGTGCCCTTTCCTGTGTTGATCAAGGAAGTCCCCAAGGAGCTTTACGGGAAACTGGCTTTCTCCGGTGTGACTGGTCATCATTTTCCCATCCCCAGGAAAAAGATTCTCGAACAGTTGTCCACTGGAGTCGTTCGCGTTTCCTTCGGCGGCGTCCGGCGCGCTGCTCCGCCCGGAGTATTCATCAAGTCGAGCGCTCAGGATTCCACCTTGATTACGATACCGCTCAAGGAAGTCCTCCCCCAACTGGAGCTCTCCTCTTTCACGCGTCGTCACGATCAGCGGCAGCCGGGGCCTCCCACAGGCATCGAAGATATTTTTGGTTCGAAAGGCGAACGTCTGGCCGCAGTCCGGATCATGAATAAGAACGAAGCGGCAAACCTGGCTCCGGCTGCGGCCCCGGCTGCTCCGGCGGCCGGCACGGCGGCCCTCCCGGTTCGCGAAACGCGCCCGCAGACTGTAGCCGCCCCGGTGCAAGGCACGGCGCCCAGCGCCGCGGCAGCCGCTGAAGTACCTCAGGCGATTCCAGCTCAAAGCAAGATCCCATTTTCGTTCACTCCTCCAGCGTCGCCCAGCTCTTTGGCGGCGAGGAAGTCGGCCGCAAGGCAGGAACCAAAGCCGAGCCAGAGTCGTCCGGATTCACGGGGACCCGCGCAACCGGCACCGAGACCGATGGAAGGGGCCATTACGGTGCTGCTTGATGATTTGTCTGCAGGCTGGCCCGACCCGGTGCGGCAGGAAATTGATCAGCGCCGCCTCGGCCGCGCGAATTGCCAATTGCCTGTGGAGCAGGTCGAGGCCGGGCTCAAAAGCGGCAAAGTACACTTTAGCTGGAATCAAGTCCGTTGCTGGATGGTTCCACCGCTTCCTCAGGGAATCGTTTCTCCCCACGGCGAGACGATTTTGGAACTCCCGCTCAAAGTGATCGCCCCATTGTATCTGGGGCGCTATCAAAAAGCCGCAGAACGTCCGAAAGTCGCCCCGACCGATGATATTCCAGACCTTTTTGCAAAGGCGCCGCCTGGCGGCGCGCCATCGATAGCGACCCCTATCCAGTCGCCGGTGTCGCCTTTGCCTACGTCTTCTCCCCTGCCAGCGCCCGTGCCCGAACCGGTCTCCGAACCCCTTGCTTCGCGGGAAGCCCCGTCAATCCCGACGCCTCCCGCGGACAGAAAGGTCGTGCAGGTATCGGTAAACACGATCTGGGAGCGCTGGCCCGACGGATTGCAGCGCGAAATCGACCTGCTGAACCTAAAGGACGCGGCCGTGGCGATTCCGATGGAGACTCTCGAAGCCGCACTGCGTCTGGGGAAAGTGGAATTTTCCTGGAAGCAGGTCTGCCACTGGATTGACTCCTGTCCCTCGGCCGCGCTGGCGTCATCCCATGCCGAGACGCGCCTGGAGATACCATTGAATGTTCTGGCTCCAGTTTATCTCCAGCAACGGCCGACGCAGATTCCAAAGAAGGCGGAGATTTCGATTGACGTCCCGAACGTCTTTGTGGGCGATGCTCCAGCGGCTCCCTCCCCGGCGCCGGTTGCGTCGCGGGCCGCCACCGCGTTAACGCCGCCTGTAATCACACCGGCATCATCCAGCGCCGCCCCGCCGCTCGCAGCCGCCCCGCCGCGCGCCCCTAAAGACCTGGCGGAACTGTTTGGCGAGCCCGAGAAACGAAATTGGACCCCGAATGAAATCGTCCATCACACGACACGACTTCCGAATGTGGCCGGAGCATTGATCGCGCTGCAGGACGGATTGCTGGTGGCCTGCTGCATGCCCCCTGAATGGCGCGCCGAAATGATAGCCGCGTTTCTTCCGCAAATCTTCGGAAGAATGAACCAATACGCGCGCGAGCTTAAACTCGGGGACCTGACAAGCGTCAGCTTTGCGGTGGACAAGGGTATCCTCCAGGTGTTTAACGCCGGAATCATCTACTTCGCCGCCCTGGGGCGTCCGGGCGCGGTTCTCCCTCTTCCCCACCTGACCGTCATTGCAAGCGAACTGAGTCGGCACACAAAATAGACACGAACTTATGGCAATCATCAACCAGGCAACGAAGGAGCTTCAGGTCAAGATCGTCTATTACGGTCCCGCGCTGGGCGGCAAGACGACCAACCTTGTTCAGGTGCACGACCATGTCCAGACGGGCGACGGCCAAAAGGGCAAGTTGGTTTCCCTCGCCACCAGCTCGGACCGGACCCTGTTCTTCGATTTCCTTCCAATCGAGGCTGTGGCCATAAAAGGCTTTAAGACCAAATTCCAACTCTACACCGTTCCCGGGCAGGTCATTTACAACACGACCCGCCAATTGGTGCTGCGCGGCGTGGATGGCATCGTCTTCGTCGCCGACTCGCAGTACGAGAAGATGGAAGAAAACGTCAAAAGCTTCCAGAACCTTGAAGAGAACCTCAGGAGTCTGAATCTAAACCTGGCCGACATTCCCTACGCATTGCAATATAACAAACGCGATCTGCCCGCCGTGGCGCCTGTCGAATACATGGACTTCCTGCTCAACAACCGCGAAGTGCAAGCGCCTTCCTTCACCGCGTCGGCCCACAAGTGCGAGGGGGTCTTCGAGACGCTGAACATGATCAGCCGCCTGCTGCTCCACAAGTTCATCCACGAAAGCCAACGCAAGGTCGCCTGATATGGCCGCGCTCCCGCAACTGATCGAAGAAGACGTCCAGGAGCTGGATAGGTCTCTCCAGGACCTGCTTTTGAAGAGCGACGCCAGCGTCGCCTTGATCATTGATAAGGGCGGATTTCTCATTACACAGTGCGGCGAGTCGCGCGCCTATGACGTCACGACCCTGGCTGCGCTGTCGGCCGCGTCCTTCGCCGCCACCCAGGGCATTGCCACGCTGGTAAGCGAAGCCAATTTCAGCAGCGTTTATCAACAGGGGGAAACCTTCAGTCTGCTGGTCCAAAACGTGGATGAGAATTGCCTGCTGGCCGTGGTCTTCAAAGCCAGCGTCAGTGTCGGCGCCGTAAAATATTTTGCTCAAAACACAGTCAAACTCATCGCCAGGCAATTGAAAAAGGCCCATCGCCGCAATCCGGATGCGGGTCTGGACCTTTCCATGTTAAACGTGGCCGACACCCGTCCGCTCTTCACGAAAAAGTCCGCTTGAACCGGCGCCAGGCCGCGCGCCTCGACTCCGAAAGGCCCGCAAGCTTCAACGCGCGCTCTTCGCCTCCCGCCCATGAGGCTCGTTTAGATTCATGGACGGCCCAATCGGAATGATCCTGGTCGGATTAATGTCATCGTGCGTTACGTAATAGTGGCGCTTGATGTGATCGAGATTAACTGTGTCCCTGATTCCCCGCTGCTGATAGAGATCCAGCAGGTATCCGTGCAGATTCTGGTAATCGACGATGCGGCGCAGATTGCACTTAAAATGCCCGTGATAGACTGCATCGAACCGGACGAGCGTGCAAAACAGGCGCCAATCGGCCTCGACGATGCGCTCGCCGAAGAGGTAACGGCTTTTCGCCAGCCGTTCCTCCAGTTGATCCAGCGCCGCAAACAACGCCCTTGCGGCTTTCTCATAGGCCTGCTGACTGGTGGCAAAGCCGGCCTGGTACACGCCGTTGTTGACGTTCTTGTAAATGAATTCGCTCAAAGCACCATGCTCTTCGTCAATGTCGGCGGGAAAAAGATCCACTGATTTGTCACCGCAGCGGGCAAAAGCCGCGTTGAACATTTTGCAGATGTCGTCCTCGGAATTGTTCACAATCACCCCTGCCTTATTGTCCCAAAGCACCGGCACCGTCACGCGCCCGGAATAATCCGGCTTCGTTGCCTCGTAGGCTTCGCGCAAGAACTTGAACCCGTTTGCGCGGTCTTCACCGTGCCCCGGTCCAGCCCGGAAGACCCATCCGCGCTCATCGCGAAGTGGGTCGGCAACGGTCACTCCCACGGCGTCTTCCAGGCCCTTGAGCTTTCGGACAATCAGCGTGCGACTCGCCCAGGGGCAGGCCAGTGAGACGTAAAGATGATACCGGCCCGCTTCCGCCGGATGGGGCGAGGATGGATCGTCTTTGACCCAGGCGCGGAACTCGTCGTCCTGCCTTTCAAACGCGCCTTCGTCGGATTGCTCTTCAGGGAACTGCGGTTCTGCTGCCATATAGCGAACATAGGGCAGACTGCTTCTGTGCCAAAGCGGATAGTCGCCCGCGCAGATTCCGTGTTGGCAGCCCTATGTCACTGGCCACCTCAGTTTCATCGCCATGACTGCGGGCCCAAAAATCAAATGAGGTTCGAAGAAAGGGATGCTCTTGGGCGATGACGAAGCCGGCAAATTGCTGACGTGGGAATGCCGCGAACCCTGGAGCTGGGTTAAGCTTCAGGCTCTTTCCGAGCGCTCTGAGCCAAAGAAATACCTGCTTGAGCAAAAAGGCGGGATCGCCGTGCCTTTCGCACTATCACGACTTTTTGGCGGCTTGATACAGTTTCTCGACTCCCTCCCAATTCACTGTATTCCACCACGCCTTTAGGTAGTCTGGCCGCCGATTTTGGTACTTCAGATAGTAGGCGTGCTCCCAGACATCCACGCCAAGGATCGGCCTGCCTTCGCATCCGGCCACGCTCTTGCCCATGATGGGATTATCCTGGTTGGCGGTGGAGACGATCTCGAGTTTTCCCTGGTTCAAGACCAGCCAGGCCCATCCGCTCCCGAATCTCCCGACCCCCGCGGCCTCAAGCTTCTCTTGAAAGCTTTCAAAACTCCCAAACGTCGATTTGATATCTTCGCCCAAAGCGCCTTTCGGTTGGCCGCCCGCCTTCGGTCCCATGATTCTCCAGAACATGGAATGGTTTGCGTGTCCGCCGCCGTTATTTCGCACCGCCGTGCGGATATCTGAAGGCACTGCATCCAGGTTGCTGATCAGGTCCTCAATCGATTTCTTCTCCAAATCCGCTTTGCCCGAAATCGCCTTGTTTAAATTGTTCACATAGGCGGCGTGATGCTTCCCATGATGAATCTCCATCGTTTGCGCATCCACATGGGGTTCCAATGCCTCCTTCGGATAGGGTAATGCCGGTAATTCGTGTGCCATAAGCCTTGCCTGTTTCGTTGAGGTTTATTTCGACGCCCGTCTCTGTAGAGCCGACTCTACCGAATAGCCCCCCGCGGTCAAGGGATGTTGCTGCTTCCGGCTACTCCGCTGTATCAAGCCGTGGAGAATCCCCGAACATCCGCGAGCGGTGTGCGTATGACTTACAGCGTGGAGGCGGCCGTATGAAGCTCTGGAGAATCCCCCGATACATCTGCGAGAAATGAAAACTCCCATTGCATTCTGCACACGCTGGTGACTCCGTCGCGTTGTGTTTTGCAATGAATTGGAAGGGTCAGTCTTGGCACTGCAAAGAATATCTACTTGAGTCCGAACGAGCAACGCTGGCGAGATGGACCCTTGGCACAGCAGCGGCTAACTGGCGTTCCGCAACTCGACTTTCCGCAGAAATCAGAAGAGAACGTATGGAACCATTAAACCGAACTATCGCGCTGCGACCGCGCTTGGCGTCGCTTTGCTGCGCCGGAGCCTTGATCCTTGGATTGGGGCCCGGCGCAGTGAGTTCCCTTGGGGCAGATTCACCGGATCAAGGCATCTCCCAGATTGAATTCCTCCACTGGCTGGTGGAGTTGTCCGGAGACCGGTCGGGCCTTCCAGCCAATCCCACCCTGGCGGATTACATCGCTTGGGCCCGGCACCGGGATATCGAACCGGAAGGTGGATGGGATCCAAATGCTCCGTTGACGCGTGAGGCATTTGCGGAGGCCTTGGTCGAAATCCTGGATATCAAGTCAAAGAAGGCCAAACATTTTGAACGCGATCTGATCCGCGAAGGCGTGGAAGTCCCTCCCGGCCAATTCGTCAGTTTTGCGGCGCTTTCGGGCGTGGTGAACGAATTTGGCTTTCAGCCTCGGACCGTCGTCACGGCCAAAGCCAAACCCAGCCCACGGCATCCAGGCCATTTCCGGGGCCGAGGGCATGTTATCGGCAGGGGCAAAGGTCATCAGCATCACGAACACGAGCCGCCGCCGAAGCAAACTCCACCATTCTTTGACGACTTCGGAAAGCCAGGCAATCAGAATGGCAAGGGCAACAAAGGCACGCCTCCGGGCCACACCGATGATCCTGGTAACGGGAATGGAAATAACCCTGGCAACGGCCAAGGCGATGGCAACGGCCAAGGCGATGGCAACGGCCAAGGCGATGGCAACGGCCAAGGCGATGGCAACGGCCAGGGCAACAGCAATGGCCAGGGCAACAGCAATGGCCAGGGCAACAGCAATGGCCAGGGCAACGGAAAGGAAAAGAAATAGGCCGACTGATACTCTAACAGTGAGCTGCAAGCCCTGTGTCGTGGAACAAAGACCCCCGTCCACTCCGGAACGGGGGTCTTCTTTTAATCAATTGTTTGCCTGACTCCGCGTTGCGGAGACAATAATTGCGAGTAGAACCCCGGTCCCCCCCTTCAACAGCCTGCCGCTTTCAGTCTCGGGTGATTGCGTCCAAGCGCTCTCGAAGCTCCTGCCGAAACCGGATTCGATCTGCATCGTCGGTATCTCGCGCCACCCACAGCGGCTCGCCCAAGGTCATTACGCATCGGGCAAACGGAAGCGGTATCTGAAACCGGTCCCAGCTTCGGAGCGAGATTTTCCAATTGAGCCAGTAGGAGACCGGAATGATGGGAAGGCCGGTGACCCGCGCGAGCGATACGATTCCGTGCTGCACCTCGTAGCGCGGACCGCGCGGGCCATCGGGTGTGATTGCGAGGTCATGTCCCTGCTCGGCCCAACTCGTCAACTCGATCAGCGCCTGGCGTCCGCGCCGGCTGGTGGAACCGCGAACCGGTTGAACGCCGAAGCGTTCGAGCACGCGAGCCAGAATTCCGCCATCTTTGCTGGCGCTAACCATGACTGCCAGGGGCGCATGACGCCCAATCCGTTTAAGGTAGATTTCCCTGACCTGAAGGCATAAGGCCAACCGGTTATGCCAGACGCAAAAGAGCACATGTTGGTCCCTCCTGACTTTGAGCAGACCGGTTTCGTCGCGCCATTCATAGCGATGGGTGGCCGCCAGCAGCCGCAAGTGGGGCTGGGGATCGGTCAGCGCC
>CAZCUL010000686.1:0-8762 GCA_964501475.1 uncultured Verrucomicrobiota bacterium
GGTCCCGCAGCTCTTCGCGAGATAATGCTGCAGCAGTGGCGTCGCGACGGAGATGCTCGATGCCTGGATTCACCCGAGGGCTCTTTGCCTGTTTCGAATGAATATAAAAGCCCTTGCCGGTTTTCCGCCCCAGCAGGCCCGCTCCAATCATTTTTCCAAGCAGATGCGGATTCTGCAGTCGTTCCCGAAAATGGCCGGCAAGCGTCTCGGCTACATGCTGAGCCACATCAACGCCCACTTCGTCGATCAGGCGGAGAGGTCCCATCGGCATCCCGAATTCCAGCATGGATTCGTCGATATCTTCGATACGCCCGCCAGATTCGAATAGACGGCCCGCCTCGATCAGGTACGGCATCAGGATTCGATTGACCAGAAAGCCCGGACGATCTTTCACTACAACCGGCAGCTTTCCCATTTGCTGAACGAAGCGGACCGTTGTCTGGACAACTTCGGGAGCGGTCTTCTGCCCCACTACCACTTCGACGAGCTGCATCCGATGCACGGGGTTGAAGAAATGGATGCCCACGACGCGCTCCGGCACCGAGGTAGCGGCCGCGATCTCCGTTATGGAAAGCGCCGAAGTATTAGTAGCAAGGATGGTACGGGGGCCGGCACGCCGGGCGAGTCGCTCGAAAATGGCCTTCTTCAGCTCCATCTTTTCAACGGCGGCTTCAATGACCAGATCGGCCCTGTTCAGGGGCACATCCGAAGTAACAGGAAAAATGTGGTCTTGCCCTGTGCGCGCTTCCAGGGCCGATAACACCTTTCGCTTTACCCCCTGCTCATAAAGCCGGGCAACGTTCGACATGCCTTTGGCCACCTGCTCTGGGCTGATGTCCTGAAAAACCACGGAGATATCTCGCGAACTTAGCCAGTGTGCGATACCCGCTCCCATCACGCCGCTACCAATGACCGCAACGTGTTTCAAAGGCGCACTCGCGGAGCCAGTCCTGCCGGCAGCGAGCTTCTTGGCACGCTCCTGCAGGAAGAAAATCCGAATCAGGTTCCGGCAAGACTGGGTCTTCGCAAGCTCGATGATCGCGTCACCTTCCATGGCCAGCGACTCTTCGACCGAAGCCGCGACACCGTGCACCACCACGTCCATCGCTTTGGAAATCGCGGGATAATGTCCACGCGTCTTCCGCTTCAGCTTCGGCCGGAGGTGTCGTGCAATGGCATTGGCGACGACCGGATGGCCCGTAAGGCGCACCGCTGTTGCCGGCTTACGCTTCCGCAAACCCGGTCCGACGGAAGCGATTTTGGCCTTGGCACAATCCAGCAGGTATTCCCGCGGAACAATCTCGTCAATCATCCCGAATCTCAGCGCTTGTTTCGCAGCCAGGGTTTTCCCATCTAAGATTACATCAAGCGCCTTCGGCACTCCGATCAATCGAGGCAGGCGTGTCGAGCCTCCCCAAGCCGGCAAGATACCCAACTGGGTTTCAGGCAACCCGATTTTCGTGACACGATCTCCCGAGGCAATTCTGTAGTCACAAGCCAGACAAATCTCGTAGCCCCCTCCAACACAAGCCCCATGAATGGCAGCAATCGTCGGTACCCGTAAAGTGGCGATTCGATTAAATACAGCCTGACCAAATTCAATCAAATGCCTCAAGTCCGCCTCGCTCTCCATCTCCGCGAGCGTCTTCAGGTCGGCACCCGCGATGAAGACTGCTTTCTTGGCGCTGGCCAGCACAAGGCCTTTAACCTCGGGCGTCCGGTCAATGAAATGCAGGTGTTCATCCAACTCATCGAGAGTGGCATAATCGAAAACATTCGCTGAGGAATCCCGCCGATTGAACGTCAAAACGCAGATTCCATCGTCGCCCACCTGGCGGTGGATATTTGCCGGAGCCGCGTCGGTTCCCGAGCGCCGCTCTATCCCGTCACCCGAAGCCACCGGGTCATGTTTGACTGAATCAACTATGGTCATAGCCTTAAGTCCTTTCCAACCAAAGCGCCGCGCCCTGCCCCCCGCCGACACAAAGTGACACGAGAGCCCGCTTCGCCTCTCGGCGCTGCAATTCTTTCAAGGCGGTCAACACCAACCGTGCGCCGGTCGCTCCTACCGGATGTCCCAGGGCGATCGCTCCGCCATTCACATTCAGACGATCCTTGGAAATCTTGGCTACCCGTTGCCCTCTTCCGAGATAAGCCCGGGCGAATTCGTCCGAGCGAAGACACTTCAGGACCGCCAAGACTTGCCCGGCGAACGCTTCATTGATCTCAATCAGATCGGCGTGGTCTGGCGACAAACCAAGCCGCTCTTCCGCCCGGGCGATGGCGAAGACCGGCCCCAAGCCCATTCGCGCCGGATCACAACCCGCATAGGCGTAACCGGTGAGAGCGCCAAGAGGGGTCAACGCCAATTCGAGGGCCCGCTCTTCGCTCATCACCAAAAGCGCAACCGCGCCATCGGTGATCTGGGAGGAGTTCCCAGCCGTCACCGTTCCGGTCTTTCGGTCGAAAACGGGTTTCAGCTTCGCCAGGGTTTTGGGTGCTTGATCGGCGCGCGGCCCATTGTCCTGAACGATGGCCTTTGGAGTCTTTCCCGTCACATATACCGGGCAAATCTCCTCCGCCAACCTGTCGCGCGCCTCGATGGCCCGGGCATGTGATTCCATTGCGAAGGCATCCTGCAGCTCGCGCGAAATCCCAAACTCTCGGACGAGCACTTCAGCGGTCTCGCCCATATTGAGGCCGCAAACTGGATCCGTAAGCCCCAACTGGAGACCAATGCGCGGCTGAAAATCAGACGGGCGAAAGGCCAAAGCCGCTTTGAGTTTCTGCAAAGCGCTCTTTGCCCGGGCCAACTGGCTGAACTTCTGAGCCGCCGAGTCTCGGAACAAAAGCGGGATTCGGGACATGCTCTCAGTGCCGCCTACGATGAACACGCCGCTGCCGCCTGCGATCATCTTTTCATAAGCTTGCGTCAAGGCCTCAAAACCACTGGCGCAATTCCGATGAACAGTCACGGCCGGAACCCGCGTGGGTATGCCGCTCCGCAATGCGATAACCCGCGCCACGTTTGCCGCGTCTGCTGGCTGGCCCACACAACCGAAAATCACTTCATCCACAAGTTCCGGATCAAAACCGGTCCGGCTCAGCAACGCGTTCACCGCAATGCGCCCCAGCTCTTCAGGGCCCAAATGGCGAAGATCCGTCCCCATCTTGCTGAATGGCGTCCGAACGCCATCGACTATTACTAAACGAGATCCACTCATTCGCTCACCTCTACTGTAGCATCCTTCAAGCCGTTGCCACGTTCGTCAACGTCAGTCGATGGCGCCGCCGGCGTTTTCGGCCGATTATCAATGATCTTCTGCTCCTTTAATTCTGTACCTACTCCCTGGAGCTCGCGCAGTTCGTCAGCGCTGTGGAAGACAATTCGGTTTGGCCGAATTTCTGTCCGCTCGAGGAAACGGTTGTTCAACTCGCGGCAAAGCTTCTTTTCTTCCGCGCCATCCAGCTTGTGCACATGCAGAATCAATTCGTCCAACTCCAGCGGATCATCATGGTGCTTCCGAAGCTCCAGTTGCCAGGAACCGATGTTCGGCGCGTCGTCCAGCACATGCTCGAGCTGATTGAAATCCACCAACGTGCCTTTCAGCTTGTCGAGCTGCATTGTTTTGACTTCGGAACTGCGGGAAATTCTGCCGACCAGCCGTGGCAACTGTCGCCCGCAGTGCGGGCAGGGCTCATAGATAAGTCCTCCATCGATGAAATCGCCCGTGCGATAACGCAAAACCACGCTGCCTCGCGCATCCAGCGGAGTATAGACCAGCTCGCCGGGAGTGCCGGGCGGCAGTAGCTGGCCGGTTTTGGGGTCAATCACCTCAAAAATCCCCAGATCTGGAAAGAGATGATAGCCTCCCGATTCCTTGTCAGGTGCGAACGGGCACTCGCCCCAGGCAATCTTTGCTTCGGTAAAGCCGTAGGTGGCCAGCACATCGACCTGGGCCGCACCAAGCCCGGCGGCCAGACTGCGCAACTTGCGTCGCATTCCCTCCGCAACCTTTTCACCTCCCAAAACAATCCGTCGCAGGTTATCGCACCGAATTCCCTCTTCCACGGCTTGCTGCATGACATGATAAATGAACGTCGGCATTCCGATCAGGACGTCCGGCCTCAGTTTCCGGATCAGGCGCAAATTGCCGTCAGTGCCCATCACCTTCCCCCCGCCAGAGCCAACACAAAAGAGGCCAAAGGCGGTTGCCCCATAATGAGTGAACCAAAACGCCAAATGCGGAGCATAGGGAAACATGTTGAGCAACCGGAACTCGGCCTGAGCACCGCACACCTGCATCACTCGATGGCCCGCCAGAGACAGTATTCCAAGGTCATGTGCGCTGAAGAGAAAGGGAACCGGATCGGCAGAACGTCCGGTCGTGCTGGTCATAAAGATGGGCCGAAATTCAGCCTCAAGTCTGCGCTTGACGCTCTCCTGCCCCCGTAGCAATGCGCGAACAATCGTGGAGGGGCGGCGGCGGAGTTTTTTTGCGTCTGGCACCAAAATGAAGTCGCGGGCCCTTTGTGGATTCTCCGGGGTGCTCATCAAATCCAACTTGCTCGTGAAGGGAATGTGATCGAGATCCTCCAGCGTGCGCAAGCGGCTGGGATCGACGCCAGACGTCCGAAACAATTCGCGATAATGCGCCGAGAACGGCATCACCACCGTCTCGAGGTAGTGCCGCAGTTTTCGAATCTGAAGCTGCCGAACGGCCTTCTCAGGCAACTGTTGCCACTGTGTCGTGAGCAGATTGGTTTTCATTATGATGCTGCCTTTTCACCAGCGCTTTGATTTCGTCCAAATGCTCCAAGGCTTCCTTTCGGCCCAGGGCGATGTATTTGCCGGGATTCCGGAAGTCGTGCCACCGCCCGTCAAAAGAGAGCGGACGCAGGACGATGTCCGCCCGTCCGCACGCGTGCTCGGCGATGCGCATTTGCGCGCCATGAATGCTTCTCAGAATCGTGTCGAGGATATTTCCCGGAGCAAAATAGTTCAGGTACTGATTGAGCAAGGTCCGAATTCTCCATGATCGCTTCCCGCTCATTTCCGCCTGCTCGCGCTCCATCTCCCTGCGGCAGCGAAGATAGGCCGGGGTGGGAATGGTATTGACGGCGATAATCCGCTCGATGCCCATTTCAGAGAGAACATCCACTGGCAACGGATCGGCGATACCTCCATCGACATAGAGCTCCTCACCGATTCTTACCGGCACACATGCACCGGGAATGGCACTGCTGGCGTGAACGGCTGAAGCCACTTCGCCACTCGAGAATATCGTGCGTTCCAGCGTGCTCAAGTTGGTCGCCACGACTCGGAGAGGTCGCACCAACTCGCTAAAGTGCACGTCACCGATGGAACGTTTTAACCGGCGCTTAACCTTCTCGCCTCTCAGGAATCCTTGCCGCGGCAGAATGAAAGGATCGATCAGTTGAAGCAAGCCCCACCGGTGCTCGACCTCGCGGGCAAGTTTTTCCATGGTTTCGCCGTCATAACCATAAGCCCAGACGGAACCGACGTAGGCGCCCATGCTGCATCCGGCCACCATGTCGATCTCCAGGCCATTCTCCTCCAGAACCTGAATGACGCCTATATGAGCGAGCCCGCGCGCTCCTCCGGAAGAGAGCGCCAAACCGACTCGGCAACGCCCGATTTCCCGAGCCAGCCTCCGGATATCAGCGTTAAACGCAGGATGAGGCCACCGGCGCAAGCCTCGAATCAGGGATACTTTTGGGCAACCTTGAAGATATCCGTGGACGGAGGCGCCGACTCCTTGAAGCAACTCGTTCCCCTGCCCTTCGCCCATTTCACGACAAACAATGCTGCGCAAATTCAACCTCTCCCTGCATGGGTGACTGCGCGCCTCCCGCATCAGCAAGTCGCGATGATAAAAATGTTCGCCAAGGGGCTGCAGCAAAAGGAAGCTCCGATCCGACTGCACAAAGCACTCCAGCAAAATTGGCACGGGCAAATCGACGCTGGCCGCCAGTATCACATAGTCAAAATGCGATTCCAAGTGCCGTAGCATCGACGAAAGCTGACGAAGTTCGGTAGCGTCGGATGAAACCTGAAGCCGCAATCGAGCGAGGCCCGGTCCTGCGGACTCGATCTGACTGGCAAAGCCGGACTCGCCGTTCAAACGGGCTCGCACCCGGGTCCACAAATTCATCGGTATCTTCGCTTCCCCTGCCTGGACCTCGACGAAGAGAATGGAACGACCCGTTTGACTGTGGACTTCCTGCCAGACCGCCTCCCCAATAAAAGACAAGGGAATCTGCTCCGATAATGCGGTCAGCGTGATCACTTGTAGTGAATTGGAAGAAGAAGCAGCCAACCGAGAGCCCACAGAAATCGCGGAGCTCTTGCGGTAATCTAATTTTGAACTGCTCGATTCAACACTCATTTCCGTCGCCAGCTGCGACGGAAAGCCGAAAGGCACCCCTTTTTGAGTCAGTGGTTACCTGACACTTCGCGAACCGTCGCCGCCAAACTTTACAGTTCTCCCGCCGTTTAATTGCATCGCGCCTGCTGCAATATAGAGCTACTTTGCAACCAGTCAAACTGCTCAGTGTGGAACCAGTTCAATCGGACAGACACCGCGCTGGCTTTAACCTCGAGAGCCCGCCCGTTTCAGGAAGGAAGGCTGGCCTCAATCTTGGCCAGTTTAAGAGCGGCCGCTTCCCACTGTGACGTCAACTCGTTCAGACTGCGCGCAATTTCGGCGAGCTCACGATTGATCTGCACTATATAGGCGCTGTCCCGGTGGGTTTCCGGGCGCTCCAGTTCCTGAGTGAGATGAATCTGTCGTGTCTCCAGGCCGTGAATCTGGCGTTCCAGACGCATCACTACGTCGCCCTGCTCGCGGCGCGCCTTCGAACGCGCCTGCCGTTCTTCCGCCTGTTGTCTCTTCTGTTCGCGCGTTCTCTGACTTGGACGATCGGGCAGCGGGACTGTTGCAGTTCGTTCTTCCGTTCCTTCCGTTGCCCGAACACTCTCGGCCGTCTTGTCCAGGTAATACTGGTAGGATCCGGGATAGTGCTGTAGATGGCCCGCCTTCACCTCCGTGACGTGATTGGCTAGAGAACGAATGAAATGAACGTCGTGGCTGATGAAAACCAGTGTGCCCGTGTATTGGTGCAACGCGTAGAGCAGCGCATCGATGCTCGACATGTCCAGGTGCGTCGTCGGTTCATCCATCAAAAGCAGATTGGGCGGATCCAGCAGCAGCTTCACCAGCGCCAGCCGGCTCTTCTCCCCCCCGCTTAACACGCTTACCCGTTTGAACACGTCGTCGCCGCGAAAGAGGAAACAACCCAGGACGGTGCGAACGTATTCTGCGGTAACCCGCTGTGGCGTCTCGAGCGCTTCCTCCAAAACAGTCCGTTCCGGGCTCAGCATCTCCACCCGGTATTGCGAGTAATAGCCGAGTTTAACATTGTGGCCCAGATCACGCGACCCGTCCTGCACAGGCAAAACACCGGCAAGCAGTTTTAACAACGTTGATTTACCGGCCCCATTCGGCCCCACTAGAACGATCCGTTGCCCACGTTGCGCCTCGAATTGCATTCGCTCATACACCACATTCTGCCCGTAGCGGTGGCGCAGATTCTTCAGGCTAATGACACGCAGACCGCTGCGGGGTGGCTGAGGAAACCTAAAATCAATCTCCGCTTCCTCGGACGCGGGGGCCTCGATCCTTTCCATGCGCTCAATCTGTTTAAGTTTGCTCTGGGCCTGGGATGCCTTTGTGTTCTTGGCGCGAAAACGCTCTACAAAGCGCATCAGCCGGGCGACCTCGCGCTGTTGATTTTTGTACGCCGCGAGGTGCTGCTCTTCCGTGGCCGCGCGCTGAGCCAGGTAGTCGTCATAATTGCCGCGATATCGGGCAATGCGTTCGCGCCGAATCTCCACGATGCTTGTGACCAGTTGATTTAGAAACTCGCGGTCATGCGAAATGAGAACAATCCCCCCGGGATAACTCTTCAGGTAGTTCTGAAGCCAAATCAGAGCTTCCAGGTCCAGGTGGTTGGTCGGTTCATCGAGCATGAGCAAATCGGGCTCCTGAACCAGCAGGCGCGCCAAGTGAGCCCGCATCACCCAACCCCCGCTCAACTCGCCCAGCGACCGCTCAAAATCCCGTTCCCGAAAGCCGAGCCCGGTCAGAATCTTTTTCGCCTTCGCCTCAATCTGGAACCCGCCCAGATCCCGGAATCGGGTGTGCGGGTCGGGTTCTCCTTCCTGACCGGCGCCACCCAACTCAATATCCCGCATTTGTCTTCGCAACCCGAAAAGCTCCGGGTCAATGGCCAGCGCGATCTCGAGGACGGTCTCGTGGCCCACGGGTGCGGTTTCCTGGCCCAGATGACCGACCGCGACTCCCCGGCGGAGGATGACTTCTCCCGCATCAGGCGTCTGCTGGCCCAGAATCAACGCCAATAAGGTCGATTTGCCTACACCATTGGCACCCACCACACCCAACCGCTCGCCCGGATGGATGTGGAGGCTTGCGTCGGCAAAGAGCGTCTTTCCACCCGCCGTTTTGGTCACTCCTGACAGCGTCAGCATCTTGGCGCTATTCTGCGTCGCTTTCTTTCGCGCGACAAGATTCACAACAAGATTTTGCGAAAGAAGCGCACCGCAACAGTTCAATTGCCGGTAACGAAATCCCGCATGAACAGGGTTACCGGCTCATTCGGCGACCAAGCGCCCACTGGATATATTTAGAAATGAATCGTAAAACGGAACGTGGCAATAT
>CAZCUL010000687.1:0-4687 GCA_964501475.1 uncultured Verrucomicrobiota bacterium
GCATGGCGCCGAAGCCGCCGTCGTGCTGGTCTGGAACGAAGCGGACCGCCGGATCGAAGTCGTCGTCCCGGAACAACGCGGCAGCGTAACGGTCGGATGGTCCGGGAGGCGTTATCCGATGGACGTGCAATACGAGATGCCGGTTTTGCCGCCGCACCTGACACCCATTGGCGACATTCACAGCCACGTTGAGCTGCCGGCCTACGCTTCCGCCACGGACAAAGCCGATGAGCTGCATCGCCCCGGCCTGCACATGGTGGTGGGCCGGATTCACCTGGAACCTCCCGATCTGCATACCGAGGTCTGCATCGATGGGATGCGGTTCCATATCCCGGACCCATGGAGCGTCCTGGCCGGCTATAAGCGCCGGGCGACGGAGAAAGTTCCAAACGCCTGGTTTGAGAAGCTCACGATACAAAGGTTCAACCCAAAGGCCTCCGGCAACAAGGAATTCAGCGCGGGAACATCTCGCCGGGAACGGGAATCAAATGAGGAACGCTGTGCCCGACGCGATGAAGATTCCGAGACCGGCAGCGGGTCCCCCTAGAACCTGGAGCTGGCTTTTCTTATGAGATCGATTCCATCAGATCAAATGCTCGAAGCGCGTTTGGCGGAAAACAGTTCGATCAAACTGATCGGTCTGGGAGGTGTGGGCAGCGTTGTGGCGCGGTATCTTTCCATTTTCCTGGCGGCCCAGAATCGGGCATTACGCCTGGTTTTAATTGACGGAGACGACTTCGAACCGGCCAATGCCAGCCGGATGCTTTTTGGCGGGTGCGGAAACAAAGCCGCCGTGGTGCGCGACGAACTGCTGCCGGGATTCGCGCAATCGCAGTTGTCCCTGGTAGCGGTGGAGGAATTCATTTCGGCGGACAATGTCGGCCGCGTCATTCAGTCCGGCGACACGGTCTTCCTGGCCGTGGACAATCACGCCACTCGCAAGCTGGCCAATCAACACTGCAAGCTGCTTGGCGATGTTTGTCTCATCTCGGGCGGGAACGACGGCGTGGGCAGGAACGGTAGCGGCCGGCTGCGAAGAGGAACGTACGGCACCGTGCAGGCCTACGTCCGCCGGGACGGGAAGGAGGTGACTCCGGACCTGGAGCGCTTTCATCCGGAGATAAAAAGTCCGGCGGACCGGCTGCCGAGCGAAGCCAGTTGCACGGAATTGATTGTTTCCGTGCCGCAACTCCTCTTCGCAAATCTGGCCGTCGCGAGCGCCATGCTGAATACGTGGTGGCTCCACCTTTGCGGCGCGTTGCATTACGGCGAGTTGGTCTTTGATATCGCCGAAGGGCTCACCCGCCCGATTCGATGGATGCAATAGCCGCGAAAGAACGCAAGAGGCGCAAAGGCTTCTCCCTCTCCGCCTCGACTAGCCTCGGCCGGGGAGACGGCCGGGGTGAGGTGTCAAATTCTGCCTCTCAAGTCTTGACCAATACAGCGGATGATTTGGTTCTCAGTCGATGCGGCCATCAACAAACAGGAGATTGCGGCGTTCCAGCAGTTCCGGGGTCAGTCAGTCGTACGATCTCCACGCGTCCATCGCACGCGAGCGCTTCGTACAAGGCCAGAAAATCGCCATGATGGCGCGGATGACTGCACGCGATCGCCGACCTCCAAGAGCACACAATCGTGTCCACCTGACGCGGCGAAGCTCCAAGGGGCGCCGGCGGCGCGAATCGTCGGCCCTTGGGCAAGGCCAGAAATGAAACGCGTCGGCAAAAACCGACTTCATGACTTGCGGGGATGACCTTTGACGTAATGAGCGTGGTTGAGCGCGAAGTCCTCTGGCCACAGCGAGAGTCGTCCCCGCCGCGGACTACAAATTCCCGGGTCGAGCCCGCCGGTCACCGCGCCGCCGGGTTTGGGTTGCGGGCAAAAGCGTATTGCTCGACCACCCGGCCGCCGATCAAGTGTTGTTGGATAATTATCTCCAGCACTTCGGGAGTGCACGAGTGATACCAGACGCCCTCGGGATACACGACCGCGATGGGTCCCTGCGTGCAGACACGAAGGCAATTCACTTTGCTGCGGTAAACGAGCGGCTGCGGCCCCACGAGTTTCAATTCCTTCAGGCGTTGTTTGAGAAATTCCCATGACTCGATGGTCCTTTCGCGAGGGGCGCAGTGGGGTTCCGTTTGGTCGGCGCAAAGGAACAGATGACGCGCATATCTCTCAAGCCCAAGCGTGCGGGACACGGCAAGGAGTTCGGCTGATGGCGCGCCCTGCTTCTTCTTTTCGGATGCGGTGCTCGACATGGCCGGAGTGCGGGAAGCGCGGTTTTATCCCTTAATGCGCAGGACAAAGTCAGAGAAAACGTTTGCGACAGCTTCCGGCGCCTCCAGCGGCGAACAGTGCCCGGCGCCTTCGATCTCGCGATAGGCAGCGCGAAGCTTGTCGGCAAGGCTTCGCGCTCGATCCACCGGCACGAATTGATCCTCGTTGCTGTGAAGAATGATGACCGGGGCATCCAATTTTTGCAGGACTCCGGTGCGATCCGGGCGCCGCGCCATGGCTTCCAAGGCCCAGGTAATTCCTGCCACCCCGGCATGTTTGGCCCCGTCTTCGGCATACCGGGCCAGTTCGGGATCGTCCGCGTTCTTCCTGGCAAACAATTTCGGGCGGGCAGCTTCAACGGCCGCACGCGCGCCTTCCCGACGCACCTTTTCAATCATGGCTCGCCGGCCCGACCGCATCTCTTCCGAATCGGGAGAGGCCTGGCTATTCACCAGGGCAAACCCGGCAACGCGATCCGGATAGAGGTCGGCAAATGCCAGGCCCACATACCCGCCCATGGAAAAACCGGCCAGGACGGCGCGTCGGATGCCCTGTCCATTCAATGTCTTCGCGAGGTCCGCCGCGAGGATTTCCAAGGCAGGTTCTTCCTGGCTGGCGGGCTTTTGACCAAATCCTTGCAGGTCCGGTGCGACCACTTTGATGCGGCGGTCGAGGTGCGGGATGACCTTTTCCCACATGGTGTGCTCGAACGGGTATCCATGCAGCAAGACAAGGGTCGGGTGGCTCATAGGCCATACTATGGGCGACAAAGAGCGCGGCGATCAAGCCGGGCGTGGCGCCGCGTGCAGTTTGCAACCGGGCGGCGGCAGCCGTTGCATATTGCACCCGGCACCAACCATCCCTCCGCCAGGCATCGTGACGCTGCAATGCCGTGGGATACATACTTGGACAGCGGGCGGCTGCCAACGGGCGGGTTGGCACATCGATGGCTCAGCCGTGTCCGTGGGCAGGACGCGGGTTGGAATCGAAGTAAACCCGAACATAGGCACGGAAATGACTAAGAAAATTGCTATTGAAATCTTTGAAGAAGCGGACTTCGATATCGAGGTGAAGCAGGGCTCCATCTACAAGCCGCTGACGGCTTTGCGCAGACTGCCGGAGTCGGTTCCGGCATCTGTCCTTCCGCTGGCGATTCGCTGCGCGGAGGAACACAGGTCCCGGGCCAGATTACGAGCCTGGCGGCAGCTTCCCGATGACAGCGACGTCTGTTACGATTTCAATGCATGAGAGCGATTTGGAAAGGCGCCATAAGCTTCGGCCTGGTGAATATTCCTGTCGGCCTTTACTCGGCCACGCGCCGGGAGGAGCTTAAATTCCGACTTTTGCGCCGGAGCGACCTGAGTCCGATCAATTACAAACGGGTCGCTGAAGTCGATGGCAAAGAGGTGCCCTGGGACGAGATCGTGAAGGGTTACGAGTACGAGAAAGGCAAATTCATCGTCCTGAAAGAGGAGGATTTTCAGAGGGTGGACGTCGAAGCCACGCAAACGGTGGACATCACCGACTTCGTTGAACTGGCAGACATCAATCCGATGTTTTTCCAAAAGCCCTATTTCATGGAACCGCTCAAAGGGGGCGAGAAGGCATACGCTCTTTTGCGCGAGGCCTTGACGCAGACCGGCAGGGTAGGCATCGCCAAGGTGGTCATCAAGGACCGAGAGCATCTGGCGGCGGTCAAACCGAGCGGTCCGGCGCTCGTCCTGGAACTAATGCATTTCGCCGACGAATTGATTCCGGCAGACCGCCTGAATCTCCCGGACGGCGCGGTGGGCAAAAAGGAACTCGAGATGGCCAAATCGCTCGTGGAAAGCATGAGCGACGAATGGGAACCAACCAAGTACACGGACGATTACAAGACCGCGTTGCTGGAACTGATTCAGAAGAAAATCGAGGCCGGCGGCAAGGAATTGCCGGAGCTGAAGAAAGCGGCTCCCAAGAAAACCAACGTCATCGATCTGGTGGACGTCCTGCAGGAAAGCATCGATCGGGCAAAAAAGAAACCCGCCAAGAAGACGGCTTCGACCGGCAAGTCGAAAAAGAAAGCCGCGTAAGCCCCCCAGCTTTACGCCGCAGACACCGGCGTCTTTCCGACCTCCGCTTTAACATCTACCGAAGAAAAACTTCGCCCATCTGTTTCGTGGCGGGCTCGAGCTCATCGAGCAGTTGATCCCAATCAGGTTTTAAGGCCGGGATTTCCGTATTCTGAGAAGCCTCTCCCTCGAGTGCGTTGGCAGCGACGAGCCGGCGCGTGACCTCGGGGCTTTGGAGCCATTCGAACAACTGCCGGGCGCCCTCTGGATGCGGGGCACCGCGAACCAGCGCCACGGTGTTTGGAATCAGCAACGTTTCCCGGGTCATGGGCAGCGCGATCACCGGCAGGCCTTCG
>CAZCUL010000688.1:0-11887 GCA_964501475.1 uncultured Verrucomicrobiota bacterium
GAAGAGGCGCGCCAGCGGCTGATTCATGCAGGGGCGGCCCACGTTAAGAATTTTTCCTGGAAACGATGCGCCAGTGAAACTTATGACGTGTTGAAACGCGTGGTCCAACCTTCGAGTGCCCAGGCGATGGAGTTGGACTACACCGGCACGGCCAATGCGATTCGCTTGATGACCCGCTGACAGGGACATGTCCCATGAGTCGCCCTATTGAAACCTCCCTCTCCCCACTCTTAAAGGGTGCCCCACCGTTGCCCGCAGGCACCCGAGCGGAGAGCGGACCGAGAGTCGATTTGGCATCGCATGAGGCATCCGAAGTGAATGAGAGCAAACCTCCGGCGCCCAAGCGTGGACGATTACTTGCCTTTAGCGGCCTGGATGGCGCCGGGAAATCAACCCAGATCGATCTGCTGCTGGAACGCTTGCTGAACGACGGCACTCCCGCACACCGGCTATGGATCCGCGGCGGATACACGCCCGGCTTCAGTCTCCTCAAAAAGCTTGTGCGGTGCGGAAAACCCGGCACCCTCCCGCAACCGGGGCGCTCCGTGGAACGAGAGCAACGGTTCCAGTCTCAGCGGACCCGCCGGCTTTGGCTCACCCTGGCGATCCTCGACCTCATGTCTTACTTGGGCGTGTGGGTGCGTCTGCTGCGCTGGCGCGGCATCACGGTGGTCGCCGACCGTTACCTTGAGGACACGCTTCTGGACTTTCGCCTGAACTTTCCGCAGGAACGAGTCGAGGAATGGTGGCAGTGGCGGCTGTTGCGTTGGCTGGCGCCTCAGCCGGATCACAGTTTCGTTTTCGTTGTTCCCGTTCAGGAATCCCTCCGACGATCCCAACTGAAAGCCGAACCCTTTCCCGACAGCGCGGAGGTGCTGGCTGCGCGATTGGAAGCTTATGAACGACTGGCCGCGTCTGGTAACGCTCAATTGATGGATGGATTGCTAGCGCGGGAAACATTGCACGCCACCGTTTGGCAGCTCTCGGGGGTGAACGCATGAGAATGAGCCTGTTACTGGAGCGGGAACCTTTCGGGCAAATCCTGGAAGACACTCTCGCTGGCTATTGGCGCAAACGCCACGGGAAGGATTTTGCAGTGCGCTGGTTTCCGGAAAATCCCGGCGACCGCGACATCCGGCGACTGGGCCTCGAAGCATGGGCGGGCAATTTTTACACTAATGCGTTCGCGCGAACTGGCACCCCCTCCGCCTGCTTTGAAGTGCTGCAACACGAGTACAGCCGAAGTTTGACGTGGTGGAAGCGCCCGGCGCAGCGCATGTATGTGCGCGCCGCAACGCATCCCTGGAGCATGCATCGCCTGGCGCAGATCGCTTTTGGCGTCGCTCCAGAAGCGCCCGAAGCAGCCGGCACTCTCATCTTGGGAGGCAATCATCGCTTGCGGATTCTGCACCCCGCGACCAAGACTACCACGGTCGTGCTGAAGGCGGGATTTCCGAAACGGTTCATCGAAAACGAAATTCAGGCGCGCCGCCATTGGCCCCTCGAATGCACCCCGAAGCTGCAGACGGTCGCCCCGGATGAGTCCTGGTTCGTCGAAGAATACGTCGTCGGCACTCCGCTGAATCGCCTGGCGGAAAATGAACGCGCTTACGTCGCTCAGGCCTTAGACCAGTTGCGGGAACAATTGGTCGCTCCCAATCTGCGCTATGAACCCGCCGCCGCCCGCGCCGCCAACTTATTGGAGGCTGTGCGCAGCCAGGCAAAATCCGCGCTTCGCCCATCACCGTCCGTACTCCATGAGTTCGAATCCCTTCTGGAACGTTTGGAGCCACGGATTGAACGGCTGTGCGGCCCCGAGCTCATGGTTCCGGTATCGCTGACGCACGGGGATTTTCAACCCGCCAATCTGCTGGCGGATGGCAACGGCGTTTGGCTCATCGACTGGGAAAGTACCGCTTCCCGCTTCGCGGCCTATGATTTGTTCACGTACGCGCTGAAAACCAGAAAGGGATCGGGATGGAGCCAGCGTATTGTTCCATTGCTTAACGAACAGATCGAGTGGGTCAATCCTTACCTGGAGAATTGGCCGGGGTTGGATTGGACTGCTTCACGCCGGGCCGATTGGGTCCTGCTTCATGTGCTGGAGGAGGCCCTCTTTGTCCTGGAAGACAGCGGCGGTTTGGGGACGACCACCGTCGATCAGAGCCTTCTCACTTTCTTCCGTGAATTTTCCCGGGCCATCAATATCCTTTCTGGAAAGGCCCCATGAGTGTCGAGAAGCCTTCACTCCGCATCTTGTTCTTGAACCAGGTGGCGGGCCCTCTCTTCCGCGAGTTGGCGGAAGATCTCGCCAAGGCCACCGGAAACTGCGCGTTGCTGAGTGGACACCTGGACCATCTGGCGCGGCCGTTGGACCCCGCGCTAAAGCTCATCCCGGGGCCGGACTATGACCGCCGCAGCCCGTGGCATCGAGCTGTGAGTTGGCTGGCGTATTTTGGCAGCGCACTCCGGCAGGCTCTCCAGTCTCCGCAAGAAACGCTGCTGTTTGTGGTGTCCAATCCGCCGTTTCTCGCCCTGGTCGGCCTGTTCCTTCGGGTGGTGCGCGGTCAGCGTTATGTGATCCTGGTGTACGATGTCTATCCGAATCTCCTGGTGAACCTGGGGCGTCTCCGGCCCCACGGGTTTGCCGCCCGCTTGTGGCGCTGGTTCAACCGACTTACCTGGAAGCGCGCCGAGACCGTGTTTACTATCGGGGATTACATGGCCGCCAACGTGCGAGCCATGCTCCCCGCCATCGGTTCACCGCCGGTGGTCGTCATTCCCAACTGGGCGGATGGCGAGTTTGTGCGGCCATTGCCCAAGGAGAAGAATGCCTTCGCCCAGGCGCAGCAGCAGGTCGGAAAGTTCACTGTGCTTTACGCGGGCAATCTGGGGAGTACACACGATATTGAAAGCATCCTGGCGGCCGCCCGGCGCCTGCGCGAGCATCCGTCCATCAGCTTTCTGATCATTGGTGCGGGTGCGAAATGGAGCATCGTTGAACGGGCCATCCAAGTGGGAAATCTTTCCAATGTTCTGTTGTTGCCCTTTCAACCGGAGAAGGATCTGCCTCAGACCCTCACCACCGCCGATGTCGCGATCGTCACTCTGGAGAACGGGATCGAGGGTTGTTCGGTTCCCAGCAAGACCGCTTACGCCATGGCGTCCGGCGCCGCCCTCATCGGCTTGGCCCGTCGCCCAAATGAACTCACGGACATCATCGATAAGTTTCAATGCGGACTGGTGGTCGAGCCGGGTGACGTGGAGGGACTGTTAAAGGTACTCCACACCTTCCACAACGACCCGGCTTTCCTGGCGGCGTGCCGGCAAAGAGCGCGCCGGGCCATGGAAATCTACTTCTCCAGAAACAACACCGGAGCTTATCTGCACTCCTTGAAACCCCTTTTAGCGCCGAGGCCTCCCGTTGCGGATGTAACGGGCGTGATTCGTCCCGAATTGGCCCCGATGAAAAGTGAATGAAGGGCACTCATGCTGCTCCAATGAATTGATTGCCGAAGTTTGAAACTGAATTGCGCCATGGACTTAATCAAGCAGTTGAAGCCGGAATACCAATTTCTGTGCTGCGCCCTCGTCGCGGACGAGGTTTACCAACGAAAGGAACTTTTGTCTCTATGGCACGAAACCGGTGATGAAGCGGCGTGGAATTGCGCACGGAGCAACCGGGCTGAGAGCATCGTCGGCCTGGCTTTGCGCAAGGTGATGCCCGCGGAAGAATTGCCGGAGCGGTGGCGGCAGGCGATCACCGCAGCGGAGGCGAAGATCAGCCAATTCATGGCCGAACTGGACCGTGTCGCCGCGGCCCTGGCGGCGGAGGGGATTCCGATGGTCGCACTCAAGAACTCCGGCATCGCGCGGGGAATTTTCACCGAACGGGCCGGCTCACCCATGGGGGATGTGGACGTTCTAGTCAATCCGCGCGATTTCCGGCGCGCGCACGCTTGCATGGTGAAGCTTGGTTATAATTTGGATTCGAGAAGTCCGTTGGAGGTGGAAGGGCTTGACGAGGCGGAACGCCAAGGCGGCGCGGAATATACCTACACGCTGCCCGATGGCTCCACCTTCTGGTTCGAACTCCAGTGGCGTCCGGTTGCCGGGCGCTGGATTCAGCCGGAGCAGGAGCCCAAAGCGGAGGACTTGCTGGCCCGGTCAGTAGCAATTGCTGGCACCGTGGCGCGCCTTCTTGCTCCCGAAGACAATCTCATGCAGGTCTGTCTCCATACCGCCAAGCATACCTACATTCGGGCGCCCGGCTTTCGCCTCCACACGGACGTGGATCGGATTGTGCGCCGCTGCACGGTGGATTGGGACGTGTTCGTCAAGCGCGTCGAAAGCGCTCGAGTACGCACGGTGGTTTATTTCTCGTTGGAAATTCCCCACCAACTCCTGCGCACGCCCATCCCTGACTGGGTCTTGCGCCGGTTACAGCCGGCGGCTTGGAAGCGCCGGCTCATGTTGGGCTGGCTGTGCCGGGTGGGCCTGTTCAACCCAGACCAGCGCAAGTGGAGCAAGCTCGGTTACGTGCTCTTCAACCTGAACTTGTATGACTCCTGGCAAGGGATCTGTCGGGGCATTGCTCCGGATGCAAGCTGGATGTGCCGGCGCTACCAAGTCCGGCATCGCTGGACGTTGCCGTGGTGGTATTTGGTCCGTATTTGGGACTTGCTGCTTAAACGCGCCCACACTTGAGAAAGCGCCGACCATGATAACTTTTCCAGAAGCCTAAAAACTCCCTGCTCTCGATCATGCAAGAACAAACCCGGATCGACATGCTGCTGACCTACGGATGGGTGCGGTCCAGTTATGCCGCTCTGCGCAATTTGTACGAGCGTGGCATCCGGGTCGGCATCACCGATCATCATCGCTTCGGGATGTGCCACTTCTCGCGTTACAAGCGCGGGTTCTTTCGGACCGCCAGCCCGTTTGCCCAGCCCGCGCTCTACGTCAATCAAATCGGCGAACTGGTCCGTCAGACCGGCGCGCAAGTGCTTCTGCCGTCCCACGACGAAACCGAAATCCTGGCCCAGCATCGGGAGGCGCTGCCAGCGGGCACCATCCTTCCCGTGGCGCCCTACGAACTGTTGGTCAAGGCGAACGACAAGGCGCATGTCCAGTCGTATGCGGAGTCCATCGGTATCCGGGCGCCCCGCCTAATTGAATGGAACGATCTGGGCGACCTGCCGCGCGCGTTGGCGACCTGTGAGGGCAGGCTCGTCATTCGGCTGCGCCGAGGCAACAGCTCGAAGGGAGTCTTTTACGCGGCGTCAGCCACCGAAGCCATTGAACGGGTGAAGAATCTCATCTCTCAGTACCGGCTTTCTCCGGACCGCTATCCGATCATCCAGGAATACGTGCAAGCGGAAGGCTGGGGAGTGTCGTGCCTTTACTGGGAAGGCGAGATGATTGCCTCGTTCACGCATCGGCGATTGCGGGAGAAAACGGAAACCGGGGGGACCAGCACTTACCGCGAACACCAGCCCAATCCGGTGATCGAGGCCATGGCGCACAAGCTTCTGTCGTCCTTAAAATGGCACGGACTGGCAATGGTGGAATTCAAATACGCGCCGGCCACCCGGGAGGCCTGGCTAATTGAAATCAACCCCCGCCTGTGGGGATCCATTCATCTGGCCATTTCGGCCGGCGTCGAGTTTCCCTATTTGCTCTATCTCGCTGCGACCGAAGGACCGGAAGCCAGCCGTGAATATCATGGCAAGGCCCAGGTTAAATGCCCCTGGAAATCGCGGTGGTATCTCGGCGACTGCATCGCTTCGGTCGGCAAGCTAAGGGCGGGAAAACTTCTGGAGGCCGCCAAGGTGCTTTTGCCGGGTAAGACCGACACCTATGATGACGTGAACTTTCGCGATCCAGGGGCGTTTGTCGGAGAGCTTTGCCATTACGGGCACCAGTTCCTCGTTTCGCGCAGCGTGAACCCGGCTGAGGAAGGAACCCTCGGATGAGCGGACCGAAGACACGAGCGGCCGCTTTCGATTTTGACAGGACGCTCACCTGTACAGACTCGACCAAATTTCTGGTGATAGCGCTGCTTGCGGCCCAGCCGTGGCGAACCTTCGACGTGCTGACACTGCTCCGGCGCTTTCTCTCCCGGCACGCCACCACGCCTCAGGCGTTCAAAAATGATGTCATCGCATCTTTCGTCCGCGACTGCCCGGAGGCGCGGGTTGATAAGGCAATCACGGTATTTGTCCGCCTGGTTCGCCGCACCCTCCGTCAGGACGTGGTTGCGCGTCTCGACGAGCACCTCGACCAGGGATATTTGACTATCGTGGCCACGGCTTCTCCATCGTTCGCAATCGCTCCGGTCTTCTCTGATCGGCGGATTCATGTCCTCGGGGCGGATTTTGAAGTGAAGCAGAGCAGGTATTCAGGCCGGATTCTGAACGATTGCCACGGCGAGGCGAAGGCACGACGTATTCGCGCTTTTCTTGAATCGCACGCACTGACCTCGCTCGACCATGCCTACAGTGATCACCATTCAGACGTTCCCCTGTTCGCGCTCTCTCGATTGAAAACGCTCGTGTATCCGGATCTCCAGACCAAGAACCTTTTGCCTGACGATGAGTATCTTCTGATGGAATGAAGGCGGCGCGTCGCGCGGTCAAATGGATTTGAAACGAAAGGAATCGACTCATGAACCAGTCCCCCATTTATCTCTCTTACCCGAGTCTCCGTGGCAACGAGCAGGCCTATGTCCTGGATTGCTTGAAATCCGAATGGATCTCTACTGGAGGAAGCTATGTCTCACGATTTGAAGCAGCACTTGCCCGGCATGTCCAGACCCAGTCGGCGGTAGCGTGCGTGAATGGCACGGCCGCTCTGCATATATCCCTTCTTCTGGCGGGTGTGCAGCCGGGGGAAGAAGTCATCGTGCCTACACTCACTTTTATTGCGCCCATCAATACCGTGCGTTACGTCAACGCCGAGCCGGTTTTCATGGATTGCGATGATTACCTGAATCTCGATGTCGCCAAACTCGAGAGCTTTCTCATGAATGATTGCACTCCTGCCGGCCAGGGCGTGATCAATAAAAAGACCGGCCGCCGAATCAGAGCGGTCGTCCCCGTTCACATCTTCGGTTCGATGTGCGATATGGACCGGCTGATGGAGCTTGCCGAGAAGCACGGTCTGGTTGTGATCGAAGATGCAACAGAAGCGCTCGGTTCACGAATGAACGCGGGCAGGTTCGCGGGAGCCTTTGCAGGAACCATTGGCGATTACGGCTGCTATTCTTTTAACGGAAATAAGATTATCACCTGCGGTGGTGGCGGCATGCTGGTGGCCAAAGACCCGGCGAAATTGGCTAAGGCAAAATACCTGACCACCCAGGCTAAAGACGATGATTTACACTATGTCCACCACGAAGTCGGGTATAATTACCGCCTGACCGCGATACAGGCTGCGATGGGATTGGCGCAACTCGAACAGTTGCCTGAATTCATTGCAACGAAGAGAAAGCATTACCTGCGTTACAAGGAGGAAGTAGAGAGCATTCCCGGGCTTGATATCCTTGACGTACCCGGGTATTGCGAGAGCAATTACTGGTTCTATTCTTTAGTGATCGACCCCCATGAGTACGGCCTGGGGCGCGATGAATTACTGGCAAAATTCGAGGCCTCTCGCGTCCAGGCCCGCCCAATCTGGCAACTCAATCACACGCAAAAACCATATCTCCAAAATCTGGCATACCGAATTGAAAAGGCTCCGCACTATTTCGAGCGCATCCTCAACCTCCCCTGCTCTGTGGGGCTATGTGAGGAGGAAATCGAGCGGGTAGTTTCCGTGCTGCGCAGCCCCAGTGGTGCAGGTCGTATCCGCAAACCAAATCCTCTTTTGACTCCGGCCACCTAAAGGCCTCGAAAGAAGACCAGTTTCTCAAAGGCAGTCGGCAGGGGGATTGCTAAGCACTCAATCCGGTTTCTTTTAGCGTAAGTCGATCGCATGGGCATGGACCTGTCCGCAACTTTATGAACGCATGTTACGAACACATTGTTACCGGACGCCACCAGTCACTTTTCGCCGGCGATATCGAAGCCAACAGGAGAAACCTCGAAGAGAGCATCCGCGGCAGCCGCATCGCAGTAGTCGGGGCGGCGGGATCAATCGGCTCGGCCGTTGTGCGGTCTCTTCTGCCCTTCCGTCCGGCGGCTCTGGCTCTAATCGATCTCAGCGAGAACAATCTGGTTGAACTCGTGCGTGAGTTGCGCTCCGCCCAGGGACTGCTCATGCCGGAGGACTTCACCACGCTTCCCCTCGGAATTGGTTCTGTGGAATTTGATCGGTATTTCGCCGAAACCAAACCGTTCGACTATTTCCTCAATCTTTCCGCTATCAAACATGTCCGCTCGGAACGGAATATCTATTGTCTGATGCGGATGATCGACACCAACGTCCTTTTCCTGCACGATTTCCTGACACGGAACCGATACGGATTCCGAAAAGTGTTTTCAGTCTCTTCGGACAAGGCGACCAATCCAGCCAACCTGATGGGCGCCACCAAGATGATTATGGAGAAGGCTCTCTTGCTTCGGTCCTCTGAACAATCCTTTTCGACGGCGCGCTTCGCGAACGTGGCATTTTCCGACGGCAGCCTTCCCTTTGGCTTTCTTCACCGAATCAACAAGGGGCAGGCCATCTCAGCCCCCAAAGACGTCAGGCGTTATTTTATATCCCATCAGGAAGCCGGTGAGCTTTGCGTGCTTTCCTCCATGTTGGGCGAGAATCGGGAGGTCTTTTTTCCGAAGCTTGTGGAAGGACAGGACGAAAAGACCTTCGCTGAAATTGCGCGGGACCTTCTTCAGGCCTTCGGCTATACGCCGGTGGAATGCGCGAGTGAAGACGAGGCGCGGGAACGGGCGCCCGCGCTCGTCCCGAAAAGAAAATGGCCTTGCTATTTCTTTGGCAGCGACACCACCGGTGAAAAGGAATACGAGGAGTTTTTCACTCACAGTGAACGGGTCGCCCTCGACCGCTTCGAAAACATCGGCGTCATTCAACAAAACGACCTTGCTGCGGTGGATGCACTACTCGCCTTCCTCGACTTTTCAAAAAAGGCGAAATGTGATCCGAACATCCGCAAGGAGGATTACGTTCGAGAAATGCTAAAGGTCGTCCCGACGCTTCAGCATCAGGAAACGGGCAAAAACCTGGATCAGAAAATGTGACGCAAGTCTATGAACGCTCAGGCTCAAACCTACTTTCTTTGGAAGCGTCTTCTGGACATTCTCATTTCCGGCGCCGCCCTAATTCTGCTTTTGCCCCTGTTTCTTCCGCTGATGATCATTCTGCGGCTGACCGGAGAGGGGGAAGTTTTCTATTGGCAGGAACGCGTCGGATATCGAGGAAGAAAAATCAGCCTCATCAAATTCGCCACGATGCTTAAAAACAGTCCGAACGTCGGGACACGAACGATTACCACCAAAAACGATCCCAGAGTGCTGCCTTTGGGCCGTTTTCTGAGGAAGACGAAGATTAATGAACTGCCGCAGATTCTAAATGTGCTCAAAGGCGACATGTCCCTCGTGGGGCCTCGGCCACAGACTGAGGAATGTTACGCCTATTTCCCGATTGAAGACCGCGATAAGATTTACCTTTGCAAGCCAGGATTGACGGGCGTGGGATCGATTGTGTTTCGCGACGAAGAGGAAACTCTGGATGGGTCCGGCAAGAGTTATGAACGTTGCTACCGCGAAGACATTATGCCTTACAAGCTCGCTCTGGAACTTTGGTACTTGGAGAATCGTTCGCTTTGGGTCGATTTCAACCTCATTCTCCTGACCGCCATAGCAATCGTGATCCCAGGAAACTCGCTGCACACCAAGCTGCTCAAGTCCCTTCCGAAGCCTCCGATCACGGAACGGCCATCCGCGGTTTCAACCCCTTCCTTGACACCTTCTGACGAAGTAGAGCTACAACGCGGCTAATCATCGTTCCTATGATCAGGCTCGCACTTCGTCGGTCCGTGGCTGCCGTCTAGCTCGTCGAGCGCGAACTCGATGTCGGCCAGTGCGGCAATGGCCAGTTCACCGCTCTCCGGCACTCTACATCCACTGGGGGCTTGAAGGCCGCTCACATGCCCTCCCCAGGGTATTCTTCAGCGTGGTAACGTAGTTTCGCGAAGAGGAACCCAGATTGAACGTCCGGCAGGAACGCTCCAGTCGCGCCAGGATCGCCTCGAATTCGGCCTGGCTCAAAGGCCGCGTGCCCAAAACCAGCGCTGCCGCTTGCCACATGTAATCGTGAACGAACCCATGGCTCCGGCCATCCGGCAGCCGCCGCAGCCACGAGTAAATCTCCCTCATTTCCTCATCCCGCCGGTCGCCGACGACTCTGCTGATTTCCAGAACGTGCAGGTCCAGCAGGATAAAAGAGTCGCTGTAAGCCGCCGGGTAGTCGCCCAAAACCGGCGGTTGCCTGTCGCCGCGAAACAAGGCCCGCAACGAGTCCGCCTCCCAGTGCCAAAAACTCTCCCCGTCGGTGATCGATACCAACTCCCTAAAGTCGATGGCCGGAACCAACGGTCCACCCGGCGCGGGTTCCCGGACCGGAATGGCAACTTGAAGGGTTCTCTCTGAGTTGAATCGACGCTGTTCGAACACCTCTTGCAAGGAGGGCACAAAGTTTTCCAGTTCAAAAAGCGTTTCAGGCGCCGGTTGCATATAAGGGGATTTCGCGTTGTTCATAATGGCCGGGGCATCCGCACTCAGTGCGCCTCTGCCCACCGTTCCCAACAGAGGCTCGGTCTGTCAGGTGACAGCCCAGGCGAATGGATTGATCGGACACGCGACGTTTCTACGCCATCGCCTGCCCGCCAGAAATGAAAAGTTATTCGCACAATTCACACTCATTCACAGTCGGCGCTGACCGCAGCTCGCAATGCGCATTTTAACCCGGAGCGGCTGTACTCAGCAGCAGCCGGGAGCGCGCTCACGCGGGAGAATCCCCAGGTCCTTTTCGAATTCCTACGCGCTGCGGCTGAGGACAGCCGCGCTCCGGTGGGATGTCGAGATCACCTCGAAACGCCCCAGAGGCCTCGAACGCCACTCCATGCCAAAGCCGATTCGACTTTCATCCCGCCTTTCTTTACGCTCCGGCCCGTGAAGGTTCTTTTTATCGGGGACATCGTCGGTCAACCGGGGCGGCGCGCAGTGCGGGAACTGGTTCCGCGCTTGCGCGAACAATTATCCCTGGATGCTGTGATCGCCAACGGCGAAAACGCAGCCGGCGGCTCGGGCATTACGGTTAAAACCGCCCAGGAGATTTTCGAGAGCCGGGTGGATGTCGTCACAACCGGAGACCATCTTTGGGACCAGAAGGAAGTCGCGCTGTTGCTGCCGGCGGATCGCCGCGTTTTGCGTCCGTTAAACTATCCAGCAGGAACCATTGGCCACGGCAGCGGCGTCTTTGAGTTGAACGGCCTTCCTCCCTTTGCGGTGGTGAATGTCCAGGGGCGCGTCTTCATGCCCGACCTGGACAATCCCTTTCAACGCGTCCAGGGCGAAGTGGCGCGTCTGCGGGAAACCACCCCGATTATTATCGTGGATATGCATGCCGAAGCGACTTCTGAAAAGATCGCCATGGCGCGCCTGCTCGATGGCCAGGTGAGCGCCGTGATCGGCACACACACCCACGTGCAGACCGCCGACGAACAAATCTTTCCCGGCGGCACCGCCTTTTTATGCGACGCGGGATTCACCGGGCCTCATGAAAGCGTGCTCGGACGGGAGATCCAACCGGTGATCCAACGTTTCCTGACAAACGTGCCGCAGCGCTTTGGCGTCGCTAAAGGCCGCGTCCTTTTGCAAGGGGCGCTCATCGAGATCGACCCTGCGACCGGACGCGCGCTTTCGATCCG
>CAZCUL010000689.1:0-4981 GCA_964501475.1 uncultured Verrucomicrobiota bacterium
AAGGCCGTTGATCGCTTCAGGATGCCAAACAATCAGGTGCCGCCTGCCGCCCAATTCGTAGATCATGGGCGGGCAATACCCGGGTTCCCTTGCCGAGAGTGAACGCCAAAGCTCCTTTCCCGTGTCCTTGTCGAAAGCGACCGCCACACTGCCCTTTCCGCCCGCGAGACAAATGAGTTTTTGTCCGTCAATCAGAGGGTGACCGGCAAAGCCCCAGACAGGCGTGTCCACGTTGAAATCCTCTTTGAAGTGGCGGGACCAGATCACTTTCCCATCAAGAGCATCGAGGCAGAACAAGTGGCCGTCGGTGCCAAGTGTGAACACTTTTCCCCCGTGCACGACTGGCGTGGCCCGCGGTCCGGCGGGGTAAGCCACGTTATAGGGACAATCGTATTCATGCTTCCAGATCAGGCTCCCGTCCGCTTCGTTCAGGCACAAGACCCGTTCCGATCCAGGAATGAGGCCGCGCTGAAATGGATCGTCCGGATTGGCGCTGCGGGGAGCCAGGACGCGGTCTGTCACGTACACTCGCCCATGGGCAACGGCGGGCCCGGAATAGCCGGCTTGGATGGGCGTACGCCAGCGAACGGGCGGGCCATCCTTGGGAAACTGGCGCATGATTCCTTCCTCGCGCCAAACACCGTCCCGCCTGGGTCCGAGCCATTGCGGCCAGTCATCCGCCTGAAGGCAGTGGCCGAGGGCGCAGCACGCAAGCACCAAAAACCTCAAAGTCGTCGAGCCGATTTGAAAACTCATGCGAAGACCATAATGATCGGGTTCTCCAAGGCGAGCCCAATTGAACCTGCCCTCGCCCCGTTCGTCCCTCGCAGGGCGAGGGGGTCTGGTTACCGGGAAAGCCCGCAAAACCCACGGGCCGGGGAAAGCGCCCGTAAAGGCTGTGGAACCTTCGCCGTGGACATGCGGAAACGGCGTTCGGTTTTAGGCTTTATCGCCAGAGGAGTTTGCACCACCATCTCGCCGTATTTCCGTATGAGCGCTTTCACTGCCGAACAGGTCCGGTTGGCCGAAGATGCGGCCCGGCAGAAGAACTGGAAGCGCTGGGGACCTTACCTGGCCGAGCGCCAATGGGCCACGGTGCGCGAAGACTATTCGGCGGACGGCACTTGCTGGGACTATTTTCCCCACGACCATGCCCGTAGCCGGGCCTATCGCTGGGGCGAAGATGGATTGCTGGGCATAACCGACCGCGAGTGCCGGCTCTGTTTCGCCCTGGCGCTCTGGAATGGCAAAGACCCCATCCTGAAAGAACGGCTCTTTGGCCTGACAGGCCCGGAAGGCAACCACGGCGAGGACGTCAAGGAACAATACTTCTATCTCGATTCGACGCCCACCCACAGCTATCTGAAGGCGCTCTATAAATATCCGCAGGCGGAGTTTCCCTACAGGCGTTTGATCGAAGAGAACCGCCGGCGCGGCAAGGCGGAGCCCGAGTTTGAGCTCAATGACACAGGCATCTTCGATGAAAACCGCTACTTCGACGTTTTCGCCGAGTACGCCAAGAATTCACCGAACGATATTTTGATAAGGATCACAGTCGCAAATCGGGGGCCCGAGCCGGCCGCCTTGCATCTGCTGCCGACGGTTTGGTTTCGCAACGCCTGGTCGTGGGACTGCACGCATGAAGGATGTTCGTTAAAGCCCCGCATGGCGCTGGAGAAGGGGCGGTTCGTCACGCTCCGCCAGGAAACGCTGGGATCATTTCGCTTTGAACCGGGACCTGGCCCGGACGGAAAGATGCCCCGGCTCCTTTTTACCGACAACGAAACCGATTTGGCGGGACTTTATGGAGGAACGAATGCCACCGGCCACGCTAAAAATGCCTTTCACGAGTATGTGATTCGCGGTCGCAAAGAGGCAATCAATCCGAAAAACTTCGGGACCAAAGCGGCGCCGCATTACTTGTTGAATTTGGAGCCGGGAGCGGTCGAGGCGGTTCGGCTTCGCCTCTATTCCGAAGAAGAGGCCCCTGCGAAAACGACGGCGGAGGCCTTTGACGAAATCCTCGAAATGCGCCTGCGCGAAGCGGACGAATTCTACGAGCGGATCATTCCGTCCGGGGCCAGCCCGGAGGAGCGCAAAGTGGTCCGCCAGGGCTACGCTGGATTGCTTTGGAGCAAGCAGTTTTATCATTACGTGGTCGAGGACTGGATCGATGGGGACCCGGCTTTCCCTCCACCGCCGGCCAGCCGGAAGAGGGGACGAAACAGCGCCTGGAAGCACCTTTTCAGCCGGGACGTCATCTCGATGCCGGACAAATGGGAGTATCCGTGGTTTGCAGCCTGGGACCTGGCGTTTCACCTGATTCCCTTTGCGCGCATCGACGGCCGCTTTGCCAAGGACCAGATCAGTCTCTTTCTTCGTGAATGGTATCTGCATCCCAACGGCCAGTTGCCCGCCTACGAATTTGCCTTTGACGACGTCAACCCGCCCGTGCATGCGTGGGCAGCGTGGCGGATTTACAAAATCTCCGGCCGGAGTGGAGAACGCGACCGCGATTTCCTGGAAAGCGCCTTTCAAAAGCTGCTGCTCAACTTCACCTGGTGGGTCAATCGCAAGGATGCCCATGGCAAAAACCTCTTTTCCGGCGGTTTCCTGGGCCTGGATAATATCGGCGTGTTCGACCGCTCGAAGCCGTTGCCCACCGGCGGCACTCTCCAGCAGGCCGACGGCACTTCCTGGATGGCCTTTTACTGCGCCACCATGCTCAGCATGGCCATCGAGCTGGCCTGGGACGGGAAAGTGTTGCGCGTCGCCTACGAGGATATGGCGTCGAAGTTCCTCGAGCATTTCGTTCAAATCGCCGAGGCCATGAACACCCTGGGAGGCAGCGGTCTTTGGGACAGGGAGGACGGCTTTTACTACGATCAGATCCTTCTCGATCATCAAACCGTCCGGCTCAAGTCCCGTTCCCTGGTGGGTCTGCTCCCGTTGATCGCGGTGGAAATTCTTGAAGAAGGAGACGTGGCCAACCTGCCCGGCTTCCGCAAGCGCCTGGACTGGTTTCTCAAACACAAGATGCAATTGGCGCGTCACATCTCCTATTGCGAAGCGCGCCACCAGCATCGCCTGCTGGCCATCCCGTCGCGCGAACGCCTCGTCCGGGTGTTGCGTTACATGCTTGATGAGAACGAATTCCTTTCCCCATTCGGCCTCCGATCCCTCTCGAAGTTTCATGAGACCCATCCTTATAAACTCGAAGTGGACGGGGAGGTGCATCGCGTCGATTACATGCCCGGTGAATCGAACACCTGGCTCTTCGGCGGCAACTCGAATTGGCGCGGCCCAATCTGGTTTCCCGTCAATTACCTCATCATCGAAGCGCTCGAACGCTATCACCGGTTCTACGGCGATGACTTGCGCGTGGAATGCCCGACCGGCTCCGGATGCAGTTTGAACTTGAAGGAAGTGGCGCAGGAATTGGCCGGCCGGTTGACCCGAATTTTTCTGCCCGACGATTCCGGGCGGCGCCCCTGTCATGGCGATGACCTGCGTTTTGCCCGCGACCCGCATTGGCGGGAGCTGGTTTTGTTCAACGAATATTTTCATGCGGAAACCGGCCGCGGCCTTGGCGCCAGCCATCAAACCGGTTGGACGGCGCTGGTGATTCGTCACCTCGAGGACCTGGCCAAGGGACGCGCGAGAGAAGAGGCGGGGCGCCGCTGACCTCGCAAGGAACAGCGGCCGTTGCTCGCGGTGAAAGTGGAGGAAAATTCCCGGCGCCCGCAGCAATTGTCATTTTGCGGAGCGCGGCTGTCCCCAGCCGCAGCGCGAACGAACTGGAAAGGGCCTGGGGGATTCTCCCGCGTCATCGCGCTTCCCATTTGCGGCGGCTGAGGACAACCGCGCTCCGGGGTTAAAATGAGAATTGTTGTGGCGCCAGTTCAGGATGCGGCCAGGCATTTCTTGCTGTGGGAATGGTCTTGCGGCTCCAGCGCCGCGCATTACGCTGGTGAGATGCAAGCTCGAGCGGGACAGCGGCGGCGCGCCTTTACCTTGATCGAACTTCTGGTCGTGATCGCGGTCATCGCCATCCTGGCCGGTCTGCTTCTACCGGCCTTATCCAGCGCCAAGGAGCGGGCACGGCGGGCCGCTTGCAAGAGCAATCTTCGGCAATTCATCCTGGCTTGCCACATGTACGGCCACGACTTCGAGGATCGGCTTCCGAGCGGACGCGATAACCAGGGCGCCGCCCACACCTTGCGGATTTCGAACACGAGCCACACGAATTTGGTGAACTATTCGGGCAATCCGCGGATCGCCGATTGTCCGAGCATGAATTTCGTGGGAAAGGGCCGCTACAATCCCACCTATGGGTTTTTGATCGGTTATAACTACCTTGGCGACATGCCGACAAACGGATGGTCAAAGATATCGAAATATCGGTGGGTCCCTCCCATCAGGGTCACCGACGATCCGACGCTTCCGCTGGCCGCTGATCCGAATCATTGGGCTGTTCCCGATCAACTGAGCATTGTGCCGCACACGCGAGGCGGGCCGTTGCTCGATAATGGTTCCGCCTGGGTTTACAGCCGAAAGGGCGCGAACCCGCGGAAACTTGGCGCTGAGGGCGGCAACGTTGGGGTCCTGGATGGTTCAGTGCAGTGGGTGCCCATCGGAGAACTCGAGGACCGTTACGCATCCTCCTATGCGAACTATTATTTTGGTCTCTGGTGATAGGCCGCTCCCTCCGGCCGCTGCCCGGGTCCGCCGACCCATTCAGTTGCCGCGATAAACGCAGCGCGCGGTGCAGGTTTCAGCGACCACAATCTCGGTCAGCTCGGGCAACTTCGGTTTCAATCGGCTCCAGATCCACGCGGCGATATTTTCGCTGGTGGGATTTTCCAGGCCGGGAATCTGGTTGAGATAATGATGATCGAGCTTCTGCCAAATCGGTTTGAAAACGTCCGAAATGGCCACGTAATCCATCAGCCAGCCGAGCTTGGGATCGCATTCTCCGCTC
>CAZCUL010000690.1:0-5320 GCA_964501475.1 uncultured Verrucomicrobiota bacterium
GCCTCTTCCTGGAATTCAGCAATTCAATCTCGCCGGCCGCGTTGCGATTATCACGGGCGGCTCCAAAGGTTTGGGCCAGGCGATGGCCGCGGGATTGGCTTCGGCCGGGGCAGAGGTCATGCTCGTGAGCCGTCATGCGGACGAGGCGCGAGCTGCCGCTGACGCCATAGCGGCGGCTTTCCAACGGCGCGCGACTTCGTGCAGGGCGGATGTCACGGTGCCTGAAGAGGCGGAGGCGATGGCGGCGGAGGCGATGCGGGAATTTGGCCGCATCGATGTTTTGATCAACAGCGCCGGCATCAACATTCGGGGCCCGATTGACGAGCTGACGTTCGAACAGTTCAAGCAGGTACAGGACGTGAATGTAAACGGCACCTGGCTGGCCTCGCGCGCTGTAGTGCCGCACATGAAGAAGGCGAAGCAGGGGAGGATCATCAATATGGCCAGCACCCTTGGCCTGGTGGGCGTCCCGAATCGCACGCCTTATGCCTCGAGCAAGGGAGCAGTGGTGCAAATGACGCGCGCCCTCGCGCTCGAGCTGGCGCCGTTCGGCATCTGTGTCAATGCCATCTGTCCGGGACCGTTTCTTACGGAGATGAATATTCCGATTGCAGACACCGAGGACGGAAAAAAGTTTATCGTCGGCGCCACGGCGCTGAAGCGTTGGGGCGAATTGAAAGAGATTCAGGGCGCGGCCATCTTTCTGGCCGGCGAAGCGGCGAGTTATATGGTGGGAGCGATGCTGGTGGTCGATGGCGGCTGGACGGCTCAGTGAGCGAAAAAATGAGAAGCATCTCCACCGGGCTAAACCGCAGCAGCCGAGGTAACGAGGCTCATTCTTTGTCCGGCTGGAGAATGGGAGCCTCCTCACGTCGGCTGCTGCGAGATCAATTACGAGCTCTCTGCGGACAGCTCGGGGCGATGACGGTTCTCATGTGCCTGCTCGGCTGTGTTGCGGTGCAGGCTCAGACCGCGGCGCCAACCGGGAACGAGCGGTTGTTCGCTAACAGAATCTGGCCATTGCTTAACGACAAATGTCTGGCCTGTCATGGCAACGATCAGGAGAAAATCAAGGGCGCCTTCGATCTAAGAAGTCTGGACGGCGCCTTGCGGGGAGGCGAAAGCGGGAAGCCGGCGCTGGTTCGGGGAGAGCCCGGCGAAAGCCCGCTCTGGGTTGCTGTGACGTGGCAGGATGAAGATTTGCAAATGCCACCCAAGGAGAACGACCGGCTTACTGCCGAACAGATCGGCTGGATTCGGGAATGGATCGCTGCGGGAGCGGCCTGGCCGGAGGAAAAGCGGCGGGTTGAAATCGCCGGGGCGGAAGCGGCGAAATGGGCGTCTGAAGACGGCATCCCTGTGCGGACGAGCGGCGGATTATCAGCGGAATGGACGGGGAGGCGGTACAAACCGGAAAACCTGTGGGCTTACCAGCCGTTGAAGAAGCCAGCCCTGCCGCCCGCTGCGAGAGAGGCGACCTCGGGAAATGCCATCGATGCTTTTATTAATGAGCGTCTGGAGAAGGGCGGCGTTCAGCCGGCGCGGCGGGCCGATCGCCGGACTTTAATTCGCCGCGCCACGTATGACCTTCTCGGTTTGCCTCCGACTCCTCAGGACGTTGATGAGTTTGTGAACGATCCCGATTCGGAGGCGGAGGCATTTGTTAAAGTGGTGGAGCGGCTCTTGGCGAGTCCGCATTACGGGGAACGGTTTGGGCGCCATTGGCTGGATGTGGTTCGCTACGCCGATTCATCCGGCTTTGCCAATGATTATGAACGGGGCAATGCCTGGCGCTACCGGGATTACGTCATCCGCTCGTTCAATGAAGATAAGCCTTACGATCAATTCGTCCGGGAGCAGATCGCTGGGGATGAAATCGACCCGGACGATCCGGAGAAGCTCGTCGCGGTGGGTTTCCTGCGAATGGGTCCCTGGGAGTTGACCGGCATGGAGGTGCCGAAAGTGGCGCGGCAACGCTTTCTCGATGATGTGACGGACAGTGTGGGCCAGGCTTTTCTGGCGCATCCGCTCCAGTGCGCGCGTTGTCACGATCACAAGTTCGATCCGGTGCCGACGCGAGATTATTACGCCCTGCAGGCGATCTTCGGGACCACGCAGCTTGCGGAACGGAAAGCGCCGTTCCTTTCGGAAGAGAACACGGAAGGTTTTGACGAGCGAAAATATTTGGAGCAACGCAAAGAGCGCTATCAAGAGATGATTCGGAAGATTGACGCAAAGGAGGCAGCGGCTGCGCGCAAATGGTGCGTCGAGCGCGGTCTTGAATATGTCCCGCGAGAGGAGGGCCGGAAAAGGGGCCTTTTGGAGGAGAAGCTTCCGCCGCGGCACGTGGGGCTGAGTTCGCAGGACCTGGGTCTGGAGCGGATTGCCCGCAAAGGGCTCGAGCGATTGCGATGGGAGCTGGAGCGTTACGAACCGTATGCGTTCTCCGTGTATAGCGGACTGAGCCCGCGCCTGAACGCGGTCTATTCGCCTTTGCGCATGCCGGAGAATGCGACGGAAAAGGGTGAATTGGAAAAGACGGCGATTCTGGCTGGAGGCGATCCGTTCTCGCCAGCAGCTTCAGTCGAGCCGGCGGTGCTGAGCGCTGTCTCGTCGATTGCCGGTGTCGGCGCTGAGATTCCTGATTCAATCGCCGGTCGCCGGCTGGCCCTGGCGAACTGGATCGCGCATCCGGAGAATCCATTGACCGCCCGTGTGATGGTGAACCGGATTTGGCAATGGCATTTTGGCCGTGGGCTCGCCGGGAACCCGAACAACTTCGGCGCCACGGGACAAAAGCCCGAATATCCGGATCTTCTGGATTGGCTGGCGGCGACCTTCGTCGAGCGCGGGTGGTCGATGAAGGCGATGCATCGGCTCATTATGAGTTCAGACGCTTACTGCCGGGCGGGGGCAGTCGTGCAAGAGGGGCCGGCGCCCGGGAATGCCGGCGGGGGTTTGGCTGAATCGCCCGCCCCTGCCAGGGCCGCCCAGGCCGAAGCGGCATTTGCCGATTACGGGGATTTCAAGCCGCGCCCGCTGAGCGCGGAAGAATTGCGCGACAGCATGCTGGCGGTTTCCGGCGAATGGAACCGGCAGATCGGCGGCATCCCGGCGCGTCCGGAGATCAATATGGAAGCTGCGCTGCAGCCGCGGCAGGTCATGGGCACCTTTGCTGCGCCCTGGCAACCATCGCCCAAAGCTGAGCAGCGGCATCGGCGTTCGGTTTATGCGCTCCGGATTCGAGGTTTGCGCGACCCGTTCATGGAAGTGTTTAACGAGCCGAGCCCGGACCTTTCGTGCGAACGGCGCGAGACTTCGACGATTACGCCGCAGGTTTTCAGTTTGTTCAACAGTCAGGCAAGCTACGACCGGGCAGTAGCCTTTGCCGCGCGGCTGATCGAGGAAACCGGCTTACGGGAACGGGCGATCCAACGAGCTTTTCACCTGACTTTTGGGCGGGAAGCGAAGGGCGCGGAACTGCGCGCCTGCCTGGAGCATTGGGATCGGATGACCGCCCGGCACCGGCATTTGAAATTGGAGCCCGCGGAGTATCCACGGGAAGTGGTGCGCGAGGCGGTCGAGGAGAATACGGGTGAAAAGTTTACCTTCGTCGAAACGCTTGAGTTCTATCACGACTTTCAACCGGACCTGTCGATGGCGGATGTGGACGCGACAACGCGGGGACTGGCGGAAGTGTGTTTGGTCCTCTTCAACTCGAACGAGTTTGCCTACGTGTATTAGGCGCGCAAAAAATTCGGGGAAGTCTCATTTTGCGGAGCGCGGCTGTCCCCAGCCGCAGCATGAACGAACTCGAAAAGGCCCTAGACAGTCTCCCGCGACGAGATGTGCTCCAAACCGGATGTCCCGGTGTTCTCACGCAAGGATGTAGGCTTCGGTGCGCAGAGCGCTAATCTGGCACGCCGGGTGCGAATGGGGAGTCCAATCAGGAACGGCTCGCAATCGAGCGCGCTCACCATTAAGAGCTGTCGAATGAATCCGGCGTGCGTGGGTTTCTTGCGGCAGAATTGCGGCAGAAATAGGCCCTTTTATCCGGCGGCAACTGCGGTATGATCCGAGCAGGCATGAAGAGGAATCGATCATGGCGATTTCCGTGCGCCGGCGAACGGGCGCTCTGGGCGCCCACGCGGCGGGAGTTCCTCTATTCGCTGGGCGCGAGTGTCGGCAGCGTTGCCTTCACCGCCCTTCTCGGACGCGAGTTGAAAGGTGCGCCGGCAGAAGCCGCGGGGCCCCTCGCGACGAAAGAGGGTCACTTGCCGGCTCGGGCGAAGCGCTGCATTTTCCTGATGATGGAGGGCGGACCGTCGCACATCGACACCTTCGATCCGAAGCCGAAACTCAAGGAGTTGCATCTGCGGGAGTTTACGCGGCGCGGGGAAATGAACTCCGCCATGGAGAGTGGAAAGCGCTACTATGTTGGAAGTCCGTTCGGGTTCCGCAAATGCGGCCGGAGCGGCGCTGACATGGCGGAGAACTGAGAACATCTGGCGCGCCTGGCCGATGACATCTGTTTTTATCGCGGGTGCCAGGTCGATTCGGTCAATCATCCCACGGCGATGTATCAGATGAACACCGGCAACCGTTTTGGGGGCGATCCGGCCATTGGCTCGTGGGTGACGTATGGATTGGGTTCGGTGAATCAAAACCTTCCTGGTTTTATAGTGCTGCCGGAGGTGTCTTATCCGCAGGGCGGCCCGGCCAATTGGAGCAATGGTTTTCTGCCAGCTTATTATCAGGGCACGCCCTTGCGCCCCAAAGGGTCACCCATTCTCGATTTGCGGCCGCCGCGCGGAATCACACCGGAGCATCAACGTGAGAACCTGGACCTGCTGGCCAGGCTGAATCGCGAGCATCTCGAACAACATCCCGGGCACGACGAGCTGGCGGCGCGAATGGAGAGTTATGAATTGGCTTTCCGGATGCAGATGCAGGTGCCGGGTATTCTGGACATTGAAAAGGAGGACGAACGGACGCGGGCGCTTTACGGGATTGGCCGGGAGCCTACGGACGCTTTTGGGCGGAAATGCCTATTGGCCCGGCGCCTGGTCGAACGTGGTGTGCGCTTTGTTCAACTTTACGCCGGGACATGGGATTCGCATGATTACATCGAGCGCGCGCACGGCAGTTTGATTGGCCAGGTGGACCGTCCCATGGCGGGGTTGCTCGCGGACCTGAAACAGCGGGGGCTGCTTGAAGACACGCTGGTGGTTTGGTGCGGCGAATTCGGCCGCTCACCGGACAACGGCGTTCGCGGAGGAGTTGCCTATGGCCGGGACCACAATCCGAAGGCGATGACGAT
>CAZCUL010000691.1:0-6342 GCA_964501475.1 uncultured Verrucomicrobiota bacterium
AAATTGCCCGTCCGCTGCGCTCAAACGGTCGGTGACGTCCAGGCCCTCGTGGTTCACAGCGCGCAAAAGCGGCTTTGGCCGATGCAAGGTAATGATCTTGTTCTCCGGAAACGGCTTGCCCGGAACCAGCCTGCCGGTGGAATGCGCCTCCGTTCCCTCAGGATGATCCACCACCACCAGTTTTGCTTCATCCAGGTAAAGCACCTCGCGCAGTTCTTCAGTGATCTGGACGGCATATTTCCCGTCCCGCGGCGGAAACATCGATTCATTGCCAATCCAGACATATTCGTCCGTATCCGCATCGATCAGCCGCCCTTCCGCCAGAGGCAATCCGGCCGGCGAAGCACCCAGCAAATCGGTGACGAAGCGAAACCGCGTTCCGTCCCACGCGTAAAGATACGGACAGGAACCGGTGTTCATCTGCAATTCCATCAAGGTCAGCAATCGTTCGCAGTCCGCCTTCGCGTCCACCGTGTGCAGACTGAAGTCGAACCAATGCGCCGTAAGCGAATCGACCTGACCATGCCGGCCAATGCCAATCTCGACCGGCAACCCGGATACACGCCGGGTAAGCTGGAGGCCCGAGACCTTGGCTTCCACGCCAATGCCGATTCCGCTCGCATTCGATTTGGTGCCTACCAGATGCAGCTTTAACTGATGATTCGCATTGCCGCCCTCGTTGCTCAGCAACTGCAAGCCGCCGCCTTCGAATGCCAGCAGGAGATCGCCGTCGCAATCGCGATCGAAATCCGCGAAGTGAACCGCACTGACCCGTTTGCCCGCAATCTTATCGAGCCCCAGCGCCGTGGTGGTGTCTTTGAACCCGGCCTGGCCGAGATTCCGCCAGACGGTGATTCCCTCCCCAAAAGCCACGATGTCCAGCCAGCCATCGTTGTCGTAGTCCGCCAGTTTGAGCGTCTGCATCGGACCATTCGGGGCCGGGAGAGTAAGCCGCTCCTTCAAACCATGAAAGACGCAAACCACCTCGTTCCCCGAGACGAACGCGATGTCCGGCCGCAGGTCGTTGTTCAGGTCGCCCCCTGTCATCGCGGTCACTTGCGGCAGGTCAGCCAGGAAGTTCGTTTCTTCGAGAACGCCCCCACGCTGCTTTGCCAGGAGCAATGGCGTTTGCCCCGGCCGCACCAGGATCAGATCGAGCAAATCGTCCTCGGTCCAGTCCTCGATCACGATCTGATGAACATTCGTCAGGAGAGGCGGCACGCCGGTATTGGTGTGTGCAATAAAATAGGGATGGCCGAGATTGCGCAGCACAGTCAGGCCATTGGTCTCTCCGGTAACCGCCACCAGATCGAGTTTGCCGGTGTAATCCAGGTCAATGAGCGCGCCGGCCTTCGCCGAAAAATCCTTCATGCGCGCAAAGGCGGTCACGTCGGTCAGCGTGCCATTGGTGTTTCCTTTGAAGATATGCGACGCCTTTTCTCCCAGCACAATGAGATCCTCCATCCGGTCATTGTTCAAATCACCGGCCAGGACGCGGTGGTAGCTTTCCGCAGCTTCGGCCGGGAGGGTTTGCGGCTGCGGATGAAATGCTCCATTCGAGTTGAGAAGCACCCTGAAACCGTGCGAACCATCCAAAACGAACAGGCTGTAATGGCCGTCATGTTGAAAATCCAAAATGGCCACGGGACCGAAATAATTGCTTGTCCCGTCCCTGAACGCCGCGCTGGTAACGTCCCGAAACGTAACCGCAATTCCCTCCCGATCCGGCTGTTCAAGGTGAAACGGCACGCGAATCCGGGTGTATTGAGAGCGCTCGAAGACCGAGGGGTCTGTCACTTGCCCGGCCTTTCCGGCGGTGACTTGCTGATGTTGCGCGAGCGCTTCCTGCGCTTCGTTTGTTTTACCGGCCCGCATCAAGACCTGGCTCAGGTTGTAATAGGCCGCTTGATGCTCGGGATCGAATGTCACCACTTCCTCGAACTGCGCGACGGCTTCCTCCCAATCACCGAGTTGCTGATGGGCCCTGCCGAGTTGGAAGCTGACCGGATTGACGGTCGGGTCGAGGGCTTTGGCCTGCTGCAAGGCCTGCAAAGCAGGTTCCGCCTGGCCCATGCGCAAGTGAGCGCAACCAATCAGATAAAAGGCCGCGCCCGAGTTCCGATCCAGTTTGAGCGCTTGCTGCGCATGTTCGAGCGCCTTCTCGCTTTGGCCCGCGACCAGGCAGGCATTGGCCAGATTCAAATGCGCGTCGGCGCTTGTGCGACGCTCTTTCAGCGCTTTCTCGAATAGCGGAATCGCTTTCTCCGCCTCGCCTTGTTCGTAATAGTTCCGGCCCGTGTTGGAAAGCTGCACGAATGCGTCTGCGTCTTTCTCTCCTCGCCCTGGCCCGATCTGCCGGGCCAGGAAAATTCCGATCAGAATGAGCGCCGCAATGGCCACAACGGAGAAGAGCAAGCGTTTCAGAAATCCCTTCATAAAAGTCATTACCTCCCCCTCTCCTCCATTCCGAATGGAGGAGAGGGTGTCCGAAGGACCGGAGAGGAGGCGCCCCGTTCATAGCCACAATGCGCGAAAGAACTTCGAGGAGTTCTCCAGTTTAATGATACGAGGTCCAAACACTCCCGTTCGAAAGGGTCTCTCTCCATGAACCTGCGATTGGAGCGCAGCTCTTCCAGCAGTGTCGAAATGCGCCCAACCTTCACGCCGCCGCCTCCTCCGCCGTCTGAAATCCAAACAAGCGCCGCTTCTTGATCAACGCGGTGACCTGAGGCGGAACCATTTCTTCCCAGGACGAATCGCCCTGCTGCAGTTTGGCCAGCACTTCCCAGGAAAAAATCTTCAAGTAGTTCTCATTGAACCCGCGCAAACCCTGGATAAACAGGTTTTCGATCAAGTAAGCGTAAAGATGCCGAAGATGCGGCGCCACGCGCATGTTGCCTGCGGTGATCAAGGCTCCGGAGGCGGGCTCCAGAAACGGGTAGACATACAGCTTCAGATCATTCTTAAACAGCCGCCCGAACGATTCCAGAATCCCGCCCTCCAGGTCCATGTAATACTTCTCCTCGAAGAGCTGCTTCAGCGTCGGCACACCCATGACAATGCCGATCATGTTCTTGGTGTAGCGGAAGAGGTGGGCCGCCAGACGATGGAATTCGCCATAGTTTGAAATCAGCGCCGTCTTCCCCATCGCACCCAGCAGATCAGCCCGGTCCAGGAAGTCCTTTGTATCAATCCCTCCGCCTTCGCTGCTCAGGTTTTTCAGGGTCATTTCCATCAATACGATCAGGTCATCCCCTCGCACATTCGGTTCCTGGACAAACTGCGCCTGGGCGCAGGCCAGCATGTCCAGCGTGACGTTGGTCACAGGCCGGAAGCTGCCGCGCTCGACCAGGATCGACTTCTTGTAAAGCACCTCCGCCGCCTGAACGACTTCCCCATTGGCTGTAAACATCGCGGCATTGGTCAATCCATGCCGAACCAGCTCCAGCGTCATCAACCGGTTATCCACCCCCTCAAAGGCCGGGCCGGAGAACTTGATCATGTCCACCTCGACCCGTTCGCTGTTAAGACTGTCCATCAGCGCTTCGATCAGCACCACCGGGTCCTGCTGAAGGTAGAGGGCGCCGTAAACCAGGTTCACGCCCATGATGCCGAGGGCTTCCTGCTGCTGCAGGTTTTCCTTATCCAGCATGCGCACATGAATGATGATTTCCGAAGGGCCGCTCCGCGGCGCCGTTTGAAACCGGATGCCCATCCAGCCATGACACTCATGCATTCGGGTATAGCTTTTCGCCGTCACCGTGTCGGCAAAAACAAAGAATCTTGTGGACCCTCCACGCTGCTTCTCCAGCCGTTCCAGCATCAGGCCATACTCATAATCGAGCATGGTCTGCAGGCGTTGCCGGCTCACGTAACGGTCGGCCGGGCCATAAATGGCGTCGCTCACCGTCATGTCATAGGCGGAGATACTCTTGGCAATGGTACCGGCGGCTCCGCCCACTCTGAAGAACCAGCGGGCCACCTCCTGCCCGGCGCCGATCTCGGCGAACGTGCCGTACTTGGACGAGTCAAGGTTGACCTGCAGGGCCTTTTGGTGCGTATCAAGGACTTCTCGATCCATCGGGAACCATCATAACGACTCCGGCAAACCCTTCCAGCCTCCTTTTAACATAGTAGGACAGCGCGTCCCGCCTCTCCGGCCGCGAACAGGAACTCTTGCGCGCCGTCCGGCCGTCGCCGTTCCAGCCGAGGCATTCAGGGTCAACGTGCGTACGCCCGCCGCAAGCCCTCGGTATTTCCCTCGCGGCTGAACTGATTCCAGGCAAAGACACTTTGGGTGAGCCGGCTGGTCCGGCAGGTTTTTGCCCGCCAGGGAGTCTCTCTGTTGCAGTTCAGGATTCCGCAGCCTGTTCCGACGCGGTGGGAGCCGCGCGTCTTTGTCCGCGTGAGTGCGGAGGCGGCCGATTTCAAACTGAAAGACCGGTTCGCGCAGTATCCCAGCCAGAACTGGAAGGATTATTTCAGACGCGAAGGTGCATCAAGAGATGCTCGCCGAGGCCGGCCATATGGCTGGGGTTTCATCTGCCGAATTATTCCAGTGCGGGCCGTTAGGTTTGCAGTGCTGCCACCTGTGCGGAAACCTGCGACTGGCCGAAGCGAGTTTCCAAGCGAAGGAGGAGACAACAAAACAGGCGTCCCGTGGCCGAGACCCAACGCCCCGTCCGGCCGGGGAAGCGTTCAAATCATAGAGACAGGCCCGCACGGCGCCGGATATCGATTCAGCACACGGCCGGACAACGTGATTTTGTCATTGATTGAAGGGAGCTGACGACCGCGGTCACGTTGAGAGCCAAGGATCGCATTGCACAATTCAGTTGCTGCATTGCACAAAGCATCTGGCAGCCAAGCAAAGTGCAACACGGCAGAGGGCGACAGCCCCTAACGAAAGGAGCGCGGCTGTCCCCAGCCGCCAACCGAACATTTATGGGAACCCCGGCACTCTTCCATCGCTCCTATGATCGGGACATAAAGGAACCTCAAAGAAAGGAAAAAACGGTGAAGACGAATCAGCCTTGGGAAAACCTGCCTGCCGGACCCGACGGACTAACAACGACGGGTCAACAACCAACGCAACACAGTCAACACAGTCAAGAATGCATCCGTGCATCCGCGCGGCGACTGACCGCGCCTGGTCGGGCATGCGTACTGTTAGCCGCTTTGCTCGGCCTTTATAACTGTGCCCCTGCAGCGCGGGCCGAACCGGCGTTGCTCGATCACAACCTTGGGGTGCGGACGGTGGTTAGCGGCTTGGAGCAACCGCTAACGATGGCCTTTCTCGCCCCGAACGACTTCCTGGTCACAGAAAAGGGAAGCGGCCAGGTGAAACGGATCGTGAACGGTGGGATCGCTGCCGTTGTCCTTGATTTGGCTGTTAACTCCGCATCGGAGCGCGGATTGCTCGGAATGGCGTTGCATCCTCATTTTCCAGCCACTCCTCACGTTTATCTCTATTGGACCGAGAGCAGCACGGGCGCTGATTCCACCGAAACGGCCAACGTGCCGCTCCTGGGAAATCGTGTGGACCGCTTTGTCTGGAACTCAGCCGCTCAGATGCTGATGTTCGACCGGAATATTATCATGCTCCGTGCTTTTCAGGAGGATGATGGACAGCTTCGGGGCAACCACGACGGTGGCGTCATCAAATTCGGTCCCGACGGCAAGCTTTACATCTACATTGGCGACGTCGGGCGGCGCGGGCAAATGCAGAACCTGCCCGATGGCCCGGGTCCGGCCGGCAATCTCCCCGACGATCAGTTTGGCGGACCGGAGCCGGACAACGCGCATCTCACCGGGGTGATTTTGCGCTTGAACGACGATGGCACGACGCCCATGAACAACCCGTTCTTTAGGGCCGGAGCGCTGCGGGGAGGCGAAGCCGGCGCGAACCTCCAGAAGGTCTTCGCTTATGGAATCCGGAATGGCTTCGGCATGGCATTCGATCCCTTCTCGGGCGCTTTGTGGGAGGCCCAGAACGGCGACGACAGTTACACGGAACTTAATCGGGTGGAACCGGGGGCGAACCTGGGCTGGATTCAGATTATGGGGCCGCTGAGCCGGCTCGCGGATTACAAAATGATCGAAACCAGCGAGATGTTTTTCGGTTTGCAACAGACCCGGTGGCTCCCGACCAACATCGCGGATACGCCCGAAGACGCGCTGGCGCGACTGTTCATGGTCTTTGAAGGCGGCGATAGATTCACGGCTCGTTTACGGGGCGAAGAGGAGGTTCCGCCGGTGATGACCGATGCATCGGCCATAGCGCACTTTGTTCTGAATCCTGATGGCACACTTTCATTTGAACTTCGGGCCACAGGACCAATC